>JAHWYA010000306.1 GCA_020028115.1 Anaeromyxobacter sp. | reverse complement strand
CGGCCCCGCTCCGGCCGGGCGCGCTGCGCGCGCGGGCCACCGGCACCATCGTCAGGGTGACGCGCGCCTGGTGTTCGCCGGAAGGCCGGCGCCGGTTTGGGGGCGCGGAGGAGACGGACGATGGCGGTGCTCCGGGTGCTGAACGCGAACGGCGACGACCGGGTGGACTTCGATCCCGACGTCGCGGACGAGCGGCTCGCGCGTGCGAAGGCGCTGTTCGAGACGAAGGTGGGCAAGGGCTGGATGGCGTACGCGCCCGACGGGACCGGCGGCGGCACGCAGATCCGCCGGTTCGATCCGAAGGCGAAGGAGATCGTGCTGCAGCCGGCGATCGCCGGAGGGTAGTCTTGCCGCCCGCCGAGGTCGCCGAGGCCCGGGCGGAGGAGCTCCTCTCCGGCCACCTGTCGCCCTCCCAGCTCGCCGAGTACGGCGCGACCGGGCGGATCACGATCGTGAAGCACGGGCTCGTGTGGGGCGTGCTCCTGCGCGACTTCGCGAAGCTCCTCCCGGTGCTCGCTCTCATCGCGGTGCCCGGCTGGCGCGCCGCCGGGATCGTGGTCGCCGCGACCGTGATCGTGATCTTCATGCCGCTCTGGCTGCCCCGCGTGGCGCTCGCGTGCGCGCGCCGCCGCGAGTGGACCGTCTCCGCGCGCTCGAGCCCGGTCGTCCGCGCCCGCGGGCGCCGGATCCGGTTCTGCGTGTCGTTCCGCGAGTACCTGCCGGCCGGGGACCGCGTGCTCGCGTGGAAGCACGTGCTCGAGCACAGCGAGGCGCACTTCCTCAGGACCGCGAACGTCCGATCCTGACGGCGACTCGGAGGTCCTCCTCCTGGACCCCGCCTGAGACCCACCCCGGCCGGAGGACGGCTTCTGCCGCGACGGGTGCCCACGTTCTCGCCGTGGCCAGGCTCCCCGACCCCCAGGAGGATGCGGACTACCGCGCGCTCGTCGAGGCGCTCGCGCGAGAGGGGCTCCCGCGGCGCGCGGAGGCGGCGCGCGCGGTCGAGGCGGTGGTCTGCGCCCTCGCGCAGCGGCTGGACGACCCTGACTTCGACCCCCTCCGCGAGCTCCTCCCGGATCCGCTCCGCTCGCGGCTCGCCCCCTGCGAGCGCCACGCGGCGGAGCCGCGGACGCCCGGCTCCATGAACGAGCTCTACGCGATCGTGGCCGAGGACCTCGACCGCGGTCCGGACGACGTCGAGTCGATCGTCCGCGCCGTGCTCGCCGCCGTGCGCGCGCAGGTGTCGGACGGCGAGGCGGAGGAGATCGCCGGGCGGCTCCCGCTCGACCTCCTGCCGCTCTGGCGCCGCCCGTCCTGACCCCGCCCCTCGATGGGGCCCCCGCGCCCGGCCCCACCCGCGACGTCGATCCCGCCGCAGGCCGTTCGTCGCTCTCTTAGAGAGTGCTGGCGAACCGCTGGCGAAAGGAGACGGCGATGAGGGTGATGGTGGTCGTGAAGGCGAGCAAGGAGTCCGAGGCGGGCGAGATGCCGAGCGAGCAGATCCTCGCGGACATGGGGAAGTTCAACGAGGAGCTGGTGAGGGCCGGCGTGATGCTCGCGGGCGAGGGGCTCCATCCCTCCAGCAAGGGGAAGCGGGTGCGGTTCTCGGGCCGCCAGCGGACCGTCATCGACGGGCCGTTCGCCGAGACGAAGGAGCTCATCGCGGGCTTCTGGCTGTGGCAGGTGCGGTCGATGGACGAGGCGCTCGAGTGGCTGAAGCGCGCGCCGTTCGACGGCGGCACCGAGATCGAGCTCCGCCCGGTGTTCGAGGCGGAGGACTTCGGGAAGGAGTTCACGCCCGAGCTGCGGGCGCAGGAGGAGCGGCTGCGCGCGGAGATCGAGCGGCAGCACCCGCAGCACCAGTAGGTCCAGGTCCGGGCCCCGGCCGGAGCGGGTCGGGGCAGGGGCGGTCCGGTGAGCCCGAGCCCAGGCGCCACGCGCGCGGCGATCGAGGCGGTCTGGCGGATCGAGTCGCCGAGGCTCATCGGCGGCCTCGCGCGGCTCGTCCGCGACGTCGCCCTCGCCGAGGACCTCGCCCACGAGGCGCTCGTCACCGCGCTCGAGCGGTGGCCGGCGGAGGGCGTCCCCGCGAACCCGGGCGCGTGGCTCATGGCCACCGCCCGGAACCGCGGGCTCGACCAGCTCCGCCGGCGCCGCCTCGTCGACGAGCGGCACCGCGAGCTCGGGCTCGCCGCGGCCGGCGCGCCGGACGCGCCCGACCTCGAGGCGGCGATCGACGAGGACGTCGGGGACGACCTCCTCCGACTCGTGCTCGTGGCCTGCCACCCCGTGCTCGCGGCGGAGGCGCGCGTGGCGCTCACGCTGCGGCTCCTCGGCGGGCTCACCACCGCCGAGATCGCCCGCGCGTTCCTCGTGCCGGAGGCCACCGTCGCGCAGCGGATCGTCCGCGCGAAGCGGACCCTGACCGAGGCGCGCGTGCCGTTCGAGGTCCCGAAGGGCGCGGACCTGCCGGCGCGGCTCTCGTCGGTCCTGGAGGTGATCTACCTCGTGTTCAACGAGGGCTACGCCGCGACCGCCGGCGACGACTGGATGCGCCCCGCGCTGTGCGAGGACGCCCTGCGGCTCGGCCGCATCCTCGCCGGGCTCGTGCCGGGCGAGGCCGAGGTCCATGGCCTCGTCGCGCTCATGGAGCTGCACGCCTCCCGCACCCGCGCGCGGGTGGGCCCCGGCGGCGAGCCCGTCCTCCTCGCCGACCAGGACCGCGCGCGGTGGGACCAGCTCCTCGTCCGGCGTGGCTCGCCGCGCTCGCGCGCGCCGAGGCGCTCGCCCGTCCGCTCGGGCCGTACGCGCTCCAGGCCGCGATCGCGGCGTGCCACGCGCGCGCCCGGAGCGCCGGCGAGACCGACTGGGCGCGCATCGTCGCGCTCTACGACGCGCTCGTGGAGGTGACCGGCTCTCCCGTGGTGGAGCTGAACCGCGCCGTCGCCGTCGCGATGGCGTCGGGCCCCGCGGCGGGGCTCGCGCTCGTCGACGAGCTGGCGGACGAGCCGGCGCTCCACGGCTACCACCGCCTGCCGAGCGTGCGGGGAGAGCTCCTCGCGCGGCTGGGCCGCGCCGCCGAGGCGCGCGCCGAGCTCGAGCGGGCGGCGCTCCTGTGCCGGAACGGCCCCGAGCGCGACCTCCTGCTGGCCCGGGCGCGCGCCCTCGATTCCTGACCGGTTGGTCATTTTCGCTTGCCGGCCGGCCGCGCGGGCGGTAGATGGGGGCCGGAATGGCCCGCCGTCCACGGCCCGGCGCCCACGAGGCGCTCCTCGACGCGGCCCGCGACGAGTTCGCGCGGGTGGGGGTCGAGCGCGCGCGCGTCGAGGACGTCTGCCGCCGCGCGGGGATCTCGAAGGGCGCGTTCTACCTCCACTTCAGGACGAAGGACGACGCGTTCCGCGAGATCGTCCAGCGGTTCCTCGGCGCGCTCGAGGACCACGCCCGCCGGCGCCACGAGGTCGAGGAGCGCGCGCACAGCGCACCCGGCACCGGCCCCGAGCGGCTCGCCTCGATCTTCGAGGCGGAGTGCGCGGCCGACGTCGATCTGCTCGAGCTGCTCTGGCGCAACCGGCAGCTCGCCGCCGCCCTCGAGGGCGGCGGGCGGAAGGGCTACGAGGGGATCCTCGCCGACTTCCGCGCCCGGATGCGCGCCCTCGTGTCGAACCGGATCGCCGAGCGCCAGCGCGCGGGCGTCCTGCGAGCCGACATCGACCCGGAGGTCTTCGCCGACGTGTGCGTCGGCGCGTACGAGGACTTCTCGCGGCGGATGGCGGGGATGGCCGAGCGGCCCGACCTCGCCGCCTGGGCGCGGTCGTTCCTCGTCATCGTCTACGAGGGCGTCCTCGCCGAGCGCGCCGCGCGCGTGGCCCGAAGCACCTCTCACTGACCTGCCGGTCACTCCGGAGCCCGACATGGCCGCCCCCGCCCGCCGCACCCTCCTCGCCGCCCTCGCCGCCGCCCTGGCAGTCGCCGGCTGCGGGAAGCCGTCCTCCCGGGCCGCCGGGGCGAGCCCACCGG
>JAHWYA010000020.1 GCA_020028115.1 Anaeromyxobacter sp. | reverse complement strand
CTCGTCGCGCTCGCGGATCGCGCCCTCGAGTCCGACCCCGCCGTCGCCGGCGCCGCCTGCGCGGCCCTCGGGAACCGGCGGCGCGATCCGGCCGTGCGCCAGGCGACGGAGAAGCTCCGCCGCGCCCTGCTGTCCGGCATCTCTGCGCGCGCCACCCGCGCCGCCGAGGCGCTCGGCGCGCTGCGCGACGCCGAGTCGATCCCGCTCCTCATCCAGGTCCTCGAGACGAGCGATCCGCAGACCGCCCGGGCCCCCGCAGACGCCCTCGCGGCCATCACGCTCCAGCGGCTCGGGAGCGACGCGCGGCGGTGGCTCGCCTGGTGGAAGGAGAACCGCGGCCGCGGCCGCGCCGAGTGGCTCTTCTCCGGCCTGACGAGCCCGGACCGCGACGTTCGGGTCGCCGCCTCCCTCGAGCTCTCCCACGCGGCGCCGCCGCCCGTCGTCTACACCGCCGACATGCCGGCGGCGGACCGCGAGAAGGCGGCGCGGCAGTGGGCGGGCTGGTGGGCGCGCTCCGGCCACGTCCTATGAGGGCAGCGATCCCTCGGGTGACCCCATGACCGACCCCATCGATCCCGACGCCGGGCGCGCCCACCTCGATCGCCTGAACGCCGAGGCCGAGAAGGGCGGCGGCGAGGCGCGCGTCCAGAAGCAGCACGAGGCGGGGAAGCTCACCGCCCGCGAGCGGATCGCGCTGCTCCTCGATCCGGGCTCCTTCGTCGAGCTGGACAAGTTCAAGACCCACCGCTGCACCGACTTCGGGATGGCGGACCAGAAGGTCCTCGGCGACGGCGTCGTCACGGGCTACGGCACCGTCGACGGCCGGCAGGTCTTCCTGTTCGCGCAGGACTTCACCGTGTTCGGCGGATCGCTCTCCGAGGCCTTCGCCGAGAAGATCTGCAAGGTGATGGACCTCGCCCTCGACGTGGGGTCGCCCGTCGTCGGCCTGTACGACTCCGGGGGCGCGCGGATCCAGGAGGGGGTCGCCGCGCTCGCGGGCTACGCCGACATCTTCCTCCGGAACACGCTCGCGTCCGGCGTCGTGCCGCAGATCTCGGTCATCCTCGGCCCCTGCGCGGGCGGCGCCGTCTACAGCCCGGCCATCACCGACTTCATCTTCATGGTGAAGGAGACCTCCTACCTGTTCATCAACGGGCCCGACGTGATCCGGGCCGTCGGGGGCGAGGAGGTGACGCGCGAGGACCTGGGCGGCGCCCGCGTCCACGCGACGCGCTCCGGGGTCGCCCACTTCGCGCACGACTCCGAGCAGGAGTCGCTCCGCGCCGTGCGCGAGCTCCTGTCGTTCCTCCCCGCGTCGAACCGGGAGGAGCCGCCGGCGCGCCGGAGCGACGACGCCCCCGCGCGGCGCGAGGACCTCCTCCGCACGATCGTCCCGGGCGACCCGGAGAAGCCCTACGACATGCACGAGGTGGTGCGCGCGGTCGTCGACGAGGGCCGGTTCCTCGAGGTCGCCGACCAGTTCGCCCCGAACGTCCTCGTCGGGTTCGCGCGCCTCGCCGGCCGGAGCGTGGGGGTGGTCGCGAACCAGCCCGCCGTCCTCGGCGGGGTCCTCGACGGCGACGCGTCGGCCAAGGCGGCGCGGTTCGTCCGCTTCTGCGACGCCTTCGACGTCCCGCTCCTCACCTTCGTCGACGTGCCGGGGTTCATGCCGGGCACCGCGCAGGAGTGGGGCGGCCTCGCGAAGCACGGGGCGAAGCTCCTCTACGCCTTCGCCGCCGCGACGGTGCCGAAGGTCACGGTCATCACCCGCCGGGCCTACGGCGCGGCGTACGCGGTGATGGCGTCGAAGCACCTGCGCTCGGACGTGAACCTCGCCTGGCCCACCGCCGAGATCGCCGTCATGTCGCCCGAGGGGGCGGTCGGGATCGTCGCGCGCCGCGAGCTCGAGGCGGCGCGCGACCCGGTGGTCGAGCGGGCGCGCCTCGTCCAGCAGTACCGGGACGAGTACGCGAACCCGTACCGCGCGGCGGCGCTCGGGTACGTGGACGAGGTGGTGAAGCCGGAGGAGACGCGGCCGAGGGTGATCCGCGCCCTCGAGATGCTCCGGACGAAGCGCGCGGTCATCCCCCCGCGCAAGCACGGGAACCTGCCGCTGTAGGCGTGGCGAGCGCAGGGGCAGCCGGATGAGGCTGCCCCGGCCCCTCAGGGGGCCCCCAGAGATGAGCGCGGCTTCGCCGCGGGTACGGATCTCGAGCGAGCGGGGGGCTCGGGGGGGGGCGCGAGCTCCGCGGAGGCGGAGCGAGTGTCCCCCCGCTAGAAACGTTTGGCCCGGCGCAGGCCGCCGGTCTTCGCGATCACGTCGGCGAGCCCCTCGAGATCGCGCCACTCCGCGGGCGACAGGGGCACGACCGACAGCCGGCCCTGGCGCAGCAGGGCCGAGCCCTCGAACGCGGGCTCCGTCTTGAGCGCCTCGAGCGGCACCGGGGCGGGGAGCGGCGCCACGGCCCGCACGTCCACCCGCACCCCGTCACCGTCGCCGGGCGCGGCGTACGCCGGCCGGACGACCTCCGCGACGCCGACGGCGCGTCGCTCGCCGGAGTGGTAGATGACCGCGCGATCGCCGGGGGACATCGCCCGCAGGTTGCCGAGCGCCTGCGCGTTCGTCACCCCGGACCACGCGGTCGTCCCTTCCTTGGCGAGATCGTCCCACGCGTACTCGCCGGGCTCCGTCTTGAGCAGCCAGTAGCGCATCGCGGAAGGAGGTTAGGCGCGCCGCGCGGGTCCGGCAACCGTGCGGGTCCCGGCCACGCCCGCGGCGGCGTGCTATATGGACGGGAGGCATGTTTGGCCTCTCCTTCGGCGAGATCCTGATCATCGCGGTCCTCGCGCTCCTGCTCCTCGGGCCCGAGCGCCTGCCAGACGCCGCTAAGACCCTCGGCAAGGGGCTGCGCGACATCCGCAGGGCGACCGACGACCTGAAGGACCAGGTCGAGCGCGAGATCTACGCCGACGACGCGAAGAAGGTCGCCCGGCCCGCCCTCGTGCCGCCGGTCCCGGCCGGCGGCCCGGTGCCCGGCCCCGCGGGCCCTCCGCCGCCGGCGACGAGCGAGAACGTCCCCGGCCTCGAGGCGGCGCTCGCGGAGCCCCCCGGCGCCGAGCCCGGGCCCGTCCCGACCGAGACCGCCGGCGTCCACGAGCCCACCCCCGAGGACGTGGCGGCCGCAGCCGCCGCCGCGGTCCCGGCCGCCGGCGAGGGGACGAAGGCGTGACCGAGCCCGTCCGCGAGCTCCCGGGGACGACCACGACGCCGGAACCCGAGCAGGAGGTGCGGCTCTCGTTCCTCGACCACCTGCGGGAGCTGCGCAAGCGGCTCGGCCGCGCCCTGCTCGGCGTCGCGGCCGGGATGCTCGCGGTCGGGTGGTTCGTCGAGCCGATCTTCCACCAGCTCATGCAGCCGGTGCTCGACTCGCTCCCGGAGAAGCAGCGCGCGCTGCACTACACGAGCTACGTCGAGCCGCTCATGGTCTACCTGAAGGTCGCGCTCTACGGCGGGATCTTCGCGGCGGTGCCGTGGGTGCTCTACCAGCTCTGGCAGTTCATCGCCCCGGGGCTCTACAAGCGCGAGAAGAAGGTGGTGATCCCGTTCCTCGTCTCCGGGACGCTCCTCTTCTACGGCGGCGCGGGCTTCTGCTACCGCATCATCATGCCGGCGGCGTTCCCGGCGATGGCCGCGATCGCCAACGACGCCTCGCTCTCCCCGGTGCTCACGATGAGCGAGCAGCTCTCGCTCGTCCTCGCGATGCTCCTCGGGTTCGGCGTGGTGTTCGAGCTGCCGGTCGTGATCGCGTTCCTCTCGATGATCGGCGTCGTGCACTGGCAGACGCTCGCGAAGTACCGGCGCGTCGCGGTCATCGTGAACGTCGCCGTCGCTGCCATCATCACGCCGACCGGCGACCCGCTGAACCTCGCCCTGATGGCGGTGCCGATGGTGCTGTTCTACGAGATCGGGATCGTGCTCGCGCGCATCCTCGGCAAGAAGAGGCCCGAGGCGGCGATCGCGCAGGCCGAGGGCTGACCGGGTGACGTCCCTCCACGTCCTCGCCGCCCTCTTCGGCGCCTACATGTTCGTGCGGCACCTGCCGGGCGCCCTCTCGCTCGTGCGGGGGGAGGGGCGGACCCGGCCGATGGCGATGGTCTCGGCGGTGAACGTCGTCCTCGCCCTCGCCATCCTCGGCTACGCCGTGAAGGGGCTCGTCTCGACCCTGCTGTCGCGCTGAGCCCCGCGACGCGATAAGGAGCCGGAATGAACCGAGCGGGCACGAAGGACGTCGTCATCCTCTCTGCGAAGCGGACCCCCTTCGGGACGTTCGGGGGGACGCTCAAGGACCTCTCCGCCACCGACCTGGCGGTCCACGCCTCGCAGGCGGCGCTCGCGCCGGCGGGCGCGCCGGTCGACGACTTCGGCCACGTCGTCTTCGGGAACGTCGCCCAGACGAGCCCGGACGCCATCTACCTCGCGCGGCACGTGGGGCTGCGAGCCGGGCTCCCGGAGCGGGTCCCCGCGCTCGTCGTGAACCGCCTCTGCGGGTCGGGGTTCGAGGCGCTCGTGCAGGCGGCGGTCCTCGTCGAGACGGGCCAGGCCGAGGTCGTCCTCGCGGGCGGGACGGAGTCGATGAGCCAGGCGCCGCTCGTCATCCGCGGGACGCGCTGGGGCTTCCCGTTCGGGAAGACGCCTCCGGTCGAGGACGTCCTCTGGTCCGCGCTCACCGACTCCTACGCCGGGCTCCCCATGGCGCTCACGGCGGAGAAGCTCGCCGAGCAGCACCGGATCGGGCAGGACGAGGTGGACGCCTTCTCGGTCGAGTCGCAGCGGCGCTGGGCGGCCGCCGACGAGGCCCGCCGGTTCGACGACGAGCTCGCGCCGATCGAGGTGAAGGGGAAGAAGGGGCCCGTCCTCTTCGCGAAGGACGAGCACCCGCGGCCGGAGACGACGCTCGAGGGGCTGAAGAAGCTCCCGAAGGTCTTCAAGAAGGACGGCGTCATCCACGCCGGCGCGGCGAGCGGGATCTCCGACGGGGCGGGCGCGTTCGTCGTCGCCTCGCGCGAGTACGCGGAGCGGCGCGGGATCCGCCCGCTCGCGCGCATCGTGAACTGGGGCCACGCCGGCGTCGACCCGACGATCATGGGGATCGGGCCGGTCCCGGCGGTGAGGAACGCGCTCGCGCGCGCCGGGGCGAAGCTCGAGGAGCTCGACCTGTTCGAGGTGAACGAGGCGTTCGCGCCGCAGGCGCTCGCGGTCCTGAAGGAGCTCGGGCTGCCGCGCGACCGGACGAACGTGGACGGCGGCGCCATCGCCCTCGGCCACCCCCTCGCCGCGAGCGGCGCGCGCATCGCGATGCACCTCGTCTACGAGCTGCGGCGGCGCCGCGCACGGTTCGGGCTGGGGTCCGCCTGCATCGGCGGCGGCCAGGGGATCGCCGTCATCCTCGAGGCGCTGTGATCGCCACGACGCTCGACCGGGACGTTGCGGACCGGGCGGGGCGGACGTAGGGTCCCGGAGGTCCGTGGGAGAGGTGCGATGACGAGCTTCGACGGGGTGAAGGTCTTCACGACGACGCTCGCGCGCGATCGCGAGGTGATGGGCGAGATGGTGACCCGCTGGCTGGCGGAGCACCCCGAGCTCGTCCCGGTGGACAAGGACGTGCGGCTGAGCTCGGACAAGAAGTTCCACTGCCTCTCGATCCTCGTCTACTACCGCGAGCGGGAGAGGAGCTGACCGTGGCGCGACGCGGCGTCGGGCTCCCGCGCTTCCTCACGTTCGGCGACCGGGTGCCCCCGTCGCTCGGCCTCGTCCTCGCGCTCATGCTCGCGATGAGCGTGTGGGGCTGGATGGACCGCGAGCTCCAGTCGCTCGCCGCGCTCTCGCCGGTGATGATCCAGCGCGGGCAGCTCTGGCGCCTCGTCACCTGGCCGTTCGTGCAGGACGACCCGTTCGCGCTCCTGTTCGGCGGGTTCATGCTGTACTGGCTCGGCCAGCAGCTCGCCTTCGTCTGGAGCGAGCGGCGGTTCCTGCTCCGCTTCTTCGGCTACGCCGCGTTCGCGAGCGTCGCGACGACGCTCCTCTCGCTCGTGTTCCAGCCCGCCTCGGTCGCCCACGTCGGGATCTGGCCGGTCGTGAACGCCCTCATCGTCTCGTGGGCGATGCTCTATCCCGACCGTCAGGTGAACGTCTGGGGCGTCCTCCCCATCACCGGCCGGACCGCGGCCTGGCTCGTCCTCGGCGGCACGGTCCTCTACGGGATCGCGGCGGGCGGGCTCCGCGGGATCGGGATCTTCACGCCGCACCTGTGCGCGCTCTTCGCCGCGTGGCTGCTCTCGCGCGGCTCGGGCGCCGGGAGCCCGTGGCGCGACGCGCGCGCCTGGTGGGCGGAGCGCGAGTCGAAGCGGCGCGCCCGCCACCTCAAGGTCGTGAAGCGCGACGGCGAGGGTGACCGCCCGCGCTGGCTGAACTGATCTCCACGGGGCGTGCCGGCCCCACCCCTGCTGCGCGGGAGCCGGGCGCGCTTCGGCTGCGCCTCGCGCGCCGTCCCGCGGGGAGGGGCGCTGCCCCTCCCCGGCTACGCCGGGGCCCCTCCTCGATGTTCAACTCACGGCCACCTGGCGCACCGCGGCCCGGTACACCCAGATCCGGCCGGTGTTCGTGCGCGTGTCCGCCGGGATCATGAAGAAGCCGATCCCGTCGTCGCGGTAGTCGGGGCTGAAGCCCGCGATCTGCCGCCCGTCGCGGAACGTGACGCGGACCCGCTTCCCCTCGGCCGCCGGCGCCTTCTCTCCGGGCGCCAGCATGAAGAAGATCGCCTTCACCTTCTCGGTCGGGACCTCCTCGGGCAGCGCGTCGGGCTGAGGCGCCAGCGCGAGGGACGGAGCGTCGAGGTGTGCGTCCTCGAGGACGCCGCGCTTCACGAGCCCCTCGATGGTGTGGACGACCACGCGCTGCGTGCCCGGGACGTGGCAGTCGGGGTCGCCCGCGGGCGCGGCGGGAGCAGGAGGCGGAGCCGCGACCGGAGCCGGAGCCGCCGCGGGAACCGCGATCGCGGCCGGAACCGGAAACGCACCCGGAGCCGCGACCGCAGGCGTCGCGCCTTCGACGAGCGGCTCGAAGTCGAGCGATTGGGTTGGAGCCGCGGGGACCTCCTCCACGAGCTCCTCGAGGACGTCCGCGCCATCGATCGTCGGGACGTCGTCCGCGGCGGGCGCGGGCGCGTCAGGGGCGGCCACGACCTCCGCGGGCGCGGGCTCCTCCTGCGACGCCTCCGGCGCGCCGGTGGCGGCCGCCGGCTCCTCTCCGGCGCTCGCCGGCACCTCGGCGAGCGGCTCCTCCGCCACGTCGATCGACAGGTCGAACGACGCGTCGGCCGACGCGTCGGCGGTCGGCGCGACCTCAGCGGACGCGGTTCCGGCTTCCTCGAGCCCGGCGTCGGTGATCTCGAGGACGTCCGCGAACGCGTCCGCCTCGGGAGCGGCCTCCGCGGCGGCCTCTCCCGGCTCGGCTGCGGGCACGGCCACGGCCTCGGCGAGCGCGTCGGCGAGGGCGGGCTCGACGGTGTCGGCCGCGGGGTCCGCCGCGGAGAGCTCCCCGAGCGCGGGCTCGGCGCCGAAGTCGAGCGCCGGCGCGGCGAGCTCGGCGCCACCCTCCTCCGGAGGAATCTCGGCGAGCTCCTCTACCGCGTCGAGCACGGTCGCGGCCTCGCCCGGCAGCTCGGGCGCGGGCTCCTCGCCCGCCGAGAAGTCCGGCTGGGAGAAGTCGAGCTCGGGCGCGGCGGCCTGGGGGCCGCCCAGCGCGGCGTCGTCCTCGGGCGCGAGGTCACCCTCCGGCGCGCCGAAGAGGTCGCCGCCCGTGCCGGGCAGCGTCCCGAACGTCTCGGACGCCGGGGTGGGCGAGAGCTCGAACCCGTCCGCCGCGTCGCCGAACGCAGGCTCGGGCGGCGCGCCGGGGTCGAGCGGCGCCGTCCCCTCCCACGGTGGCGCAGCGGGCGTCTGCGCCCACTCCGGTGCCGCGGCGTCCTCGCCCGCGCCGAAGGACCCGCCGGACTCGGCCGCGAAGTCCCCGTCGAGCGCGGCCTCGGGCTGCCAGGGCGGATCGAGCTCCGGCTGCTGTGCCGGGTCGAGCCCGGGCGCGTCCGGCGCGACGGAGGAGGCGTCGAACGGCTCCGCCGCGAACCCGGCGGTGTCGTCGTACTCGCCCGTCGGCGGGGCCGCCGGCTCGGCCGCGAGCGGCTCGGGCTCCGCGAGCACCGCGGCATCCCCGAGGAGCGACGGGGCGGTCTCGCCGCCCGCTGCGTCGTACTCGCCGAACTCGGGCTGGAGGACGGGTTCGGGCTGCTGCGGCTCCGCGTCCCAGCCGGCCGCGGCCGCGGGATCTCCCTCCGTGAACGAGCCGCCCTCGGGCGTCGCCGCGTAGGCGGCCGCGGCCGGGTCGGCGCCGGCGTCACCGTCGACGAGCTCGGCCTCCGGCAGCGGCTCGATGTCGTGGAGCTCCTCCAGGTCGTCGAGCGGCGCGTCCGCGGCGACGAGGGGCACGCCCGCGGGAGCCTCCGGCGCGGGCTCCTGCGGCGCGCCCGCGTCCCAGGGCTGGTTCGGATCCCACGCACCAGCCTCGCTCGTCGCCCCCGCCGGGTACGCGCCAGTGTCGGTGGCGGCGTAGGCGTCCGGCGCGATGGGCGGGGCGTCCTCGACGGCGGCCGGATCCCACGGCGGGGTCGTGTCCCACGCCGCCGCCGCCGCCGCGGGATCGGCGAGGGCGGCTTCGGGATCCAGCGGCCCGCCGGCGTCCGAGGTCGCGAGCTCCGCGCCCGGCGCGGTGCCGGGATCCCAGGGCTGGTTCGGATCCCACGCGGGCGCGACGTTCGGGTCGAGCTCCGCGCCCTGCGCCGCATACGACGCGCCGTCTGCGGCGTAGGCCGGGTACGCCGCCGGATCGGCCCCGTAGGCCGCCGGGTCGCCCGGGAACGCGTTGGGATCGAGCGGGTAGGCGGCCGGATCGAGGGGGGCCGCGCCGTCCTCCGGATACGTGCCCGGATCCGCGGCGGCGTAGGCGCCCTCGGGATACGCGGCGTTCGGATCGTAGGGCTGCGCGTCCTGCAGCGCGTTGGGATCGTAGGGCTGCGCGTCCTGCGCCGCGTTCGGATCCCAGGGCTGGTTCGGATCCCACGCGCCGGCGGCGCTCGGGTCGGCGGCCGCCGGATCGTAGGTGGCCGGATCGTACGCCGGGGCGGTGCCGTCGGCGAAGCCTTCCGCGGCGTAGGTGGCGTTCGGGTCGTACGTGGCGTTCGGATCGTAGGGCTGCGCGGCGGGATCGTACGCCGGCGGCTCCGTCCCGAGCGAGGCCGGATCGAAGAGCGCATCCGCGGCCGGCGCCTCGGCGGCGGCGCCCTCGAGCGGCGCGAACGGCGCTTCTTCGTACGCCGACGCGAGCGCGTCGGCGACGTCGCCCTCGGGCGCGGCGGGCTCCTCCGCCGCGGGCGGAGCGGGGGGCGGCGTCGGCGGCGGCCGGTTGCGGAGGCCGGCGGGGAGGAGCGACTCGCGCAGCTTCGCGGCCGCGGCGTTCACGTCGAAGCCCGGCTTCAGCCCGCCGGCGCCCATCTCCGGCCCGACGAGATCACGAAGCCGCGCGAGCCGGACCTCCTCGTCGGCGGTCAGCCCCTGCGCGAGCCGCTTCTCGTCGAGGTACCGGAACTCGTTCATCACGCTGCGCTGGTCGGGCATGCCGGGCACTTCCGAGAGGCGAGGAGCGTCCGTGGAGAGGCGACGCGGAGTCGGATGGAATGATACCTCGCCGTGCGCCAGGGGAAAAAGACGGCCGTCCCTTGATTTCCCCTGGGGCGGCGGCCATGTATGACCGCGCCGATGAGTCCCCGCGCCGCCCCCTTCCTGCCGACGACCGACGCCGAGGTGCGCGCGCTCGGCTGGAGCGGGATCGACGTCCTCCTCGTGACGGGCGACGCCTACGTGGACCACCCGAGCTTCGGCGCGGCGGTGATCGGCCGGGTGCTCGAGGCGCAGGGCTACCGCGTCGGGATCGTCGCGCAGCCCGACTGGCGCTCGCCCGCCGCGGTCGCGCGGCTCGGGCGCCCGCGCCTGTTCGTGGGCGTGACCGCGGGCGCGATGGACTCGATGGTGAACCACTACACGGCGCACAAGCGCCCGCGGTCGGACGACGCCTACACGCCGGGCGGGGCCGCGGGACGCCGTCCGGACCGGGCGACCTCGGTGTACGCCCGGCTGTGCCGGGAGGCGTTCGGCCCGGCGACGCCCATCGTGATCGGCGGGATCGAGGCGTCGCTCCGCCGCATCGCGCACTACGACTACTGGGACGACCGGGTGCTCCCCTCGATCCTCGTCCCGTCGGGCGCGGACCTGCTCGTGTACGGGCAGGGCGAGAAGCCGATCCTCGAGATCGCGCGCCGCCTCGCGTCGGGCGAGGACGTCTGCGGGCTCGTGGACGTGCCGGGGACCGCGGTCGCCCTCCAGAACCTCGCCCTCGCCGGGCTCCCGGACCGGACGCGCGCGGCGATCGAGCTCCCCGCGTTCGAGGAGATCGCCGTCGACAAGCGGCGGTTCGCGGAGTTCAGCCGGCTCTACCACCGAGAGCACAACGCCGACAACGCACGCATCCTCCTGCAGCGCCACGGGACGGGCGTCCGCGCCCGGACCGTCCTCGTGAACGAGCCGATGCCGGCGCCGTCGACCGAGGAGCTCGACCGGATCGCGGAGCTGCCGTACGCGCGGGAGGCGCACCCGTCCTACGCCGGCGCGCACCTCCCGGCCCTCGAGCAGATCCGCTGGTCCATCCAGATCCTCCGCGGCTGCGCGGCGGGGTGCGCCTTCTGCTGCATCACCGAGCACCAGGGGCGCGACATCGCCTCGCGCTCGGAGGCGAGCGTGCTGCGGGAGGTCGCGGCCCTCGCGTCGCGGTCGAGCTTCAGGGGCACCATCACCGATCTCGGCGGCGCGACCGCGAACATGTGGCGGATGACCTGCACGAGCGCGGAGGCCCACGCGGCGTGCCGCCGCGCTTCCTGCGTCCACCCGAAGGTCTGCCGGTTCTTCGAGGTCGATCACGGGCCGCTCGTCTCGCTCTACGAGAAGGCGCGCAAGGTGAAGGGCGTGAAGCA
>JAHWYA010000019.1 GCA_020028115.1 Anaeromyxobacter sp. | reverse complement strand
TGACGCTTGGTGAAGACCCGCGCGGGCGATCGGTCCGGCGCACTCCCGGTCCGCGTCATTTCGCGGGCGCGGCCTTCGCAGCGGGAGGCGCCTTCCAGCGCCGGTCCGCCGCGAGGTTCTCCTCGAGGAGCCGCTGCAGCGCGTCGGTGCCCTTCAGCGCGACGAGCGAGTCCACGTAGTGGCTGAGCGCCCAGAGGTCCTCGTCCGGGAGCGAGCCTTGCCAGGTGGGCATCGCCGTCCCGCCCACGCCCGAGGCGATCACGCGGTAGAGGTCCTCCTTGCGGTGGTCAGGGCGGATCGAGCGAAGCTCCGACCGCGTGAAGTCCGGGGGCAGCAGCTTCACCCCGAAGTCGCTCTCCTTCAGCTCGGAGCCGTACAGGTCCTCCCGGAAGTCGGCGCTCCCCGCGCCGGTGAGCTCCTTCGTCGCCGCGAAGATGAACTCCTTCGGCGCGAACGCCGGGTGGCAGCCCTGGCAGCGCGCGAGCCCGTGGTAGACCTTCCGGCCGCGCACCACCGCCTCGCCCTCCCTGCCCTTCCAGCCGTCCTCCGGGGGCTTGATCGCCTCGCCCGGCTCCTCGTCCTTCCAGCGCGGCGAGAACGTCTTCACGTACTGGATGATCTCCCGCACCTGGTGCTCGGGAATCCCGTCCCACGCGAGCATCGCCGTCCCGTGCAGACCGCCGCGGACGATGCGCTCGAGGTCCTCGTCGTGCGGCAGCATGCCGGCCGGGACCGCTGCGAACTTGAACACGCCGAGCGTGAAGTCGCGCGGCGGCGGACGCAGCCCACGCGCCGCGGTCCCCTTCCCGTCGCCCTTGTCGCCGTGGCACGAGCGGCAGTACTGCGCATACCCCCGCGCGCCCTCGGTGAGCACCTCGGCGGAGACGGTCTGGCCCCCGAGCTTCTGCGCCGCGTCGAAGCGGGGCGCCCGGTAACCCTTGCAGGCGGCGAGGCCGCAGGCAAAGAGCAGGAGCACGGTTCGGGTCACGGCGCCTCCCGGATCAGACGAGGTAGATGGTCACGTAGAGCGCCGCCCAGACCGCGCCGACGAAGTGCCAGTACCAGCCCCAGAGCCGGACGTCGGTCGGGGACGGGGCCGAGGAGCCGCGCGCCCGCAGGGCGAGCCAGGTGAGCGCGACGAGCCCGACGAGCACGTGGAGGGCGTGGAACGCGGTGAACATGTAGAACACCGACGGGTACGGGCCGCCGCTCGGGACGAGCCCCCCGCGCCAGAGCGCCGTCCAGACGAGGCCCTGGAGCCCGAGGAAGATCGCGCCGAGCAGCGCCGCCAGCGCGAGGCTCGCCCCGGCGCTGCGCCTGCGCCCGAGCTCCTGCGCCGACACCGCGCGCGCGACCACGAGGCTCGACGCGGCGATGACGAGGGTGTTCAGGCCCGGCAGCAGACGCGGGAGCGGCGGGGCGTCGAGCGGCGGCCAGGCGGTCGCGCGCGCGCGGACGAAGCCGTACGCAAAGAACAGCCCGACGAAGAGCATCGCCCACGAGCCGAGGAACACCGCCATCCCGATCCGGGCGGTCCGGTCCGCGCCGCGGGCCCTCCGGCGGTACCGCGCGAGCCCGTAGACCGGGGCCGGCCGATGCCCGCCGAGGTCGTCACCGTGCGCCACGGGCCGCGCCACTGGGTCAGCCCTTCCCGCCGGCCACCGCCGGGCGGCCGCCCCCGGGCAAGAGCTCCGCCTGCCCGGCGAAGTCGCGCCCGGTGAGCCGGAGCACGTCCGGATTCGAGAACTCGTGTGGCCCGCGCACCACCTCGGGGATCCGATCGAAGTTGTGGAAGGGGGGCGGCGACGAGGTGGAGGTCCACTCGAGGGTCGTCACGCGCCACGGGTTCGGGTCGGCGGGCCGGGCGCGCCGCGAGAACACCGTCCGGAAGAAGTTCACCACGAACAGGAACTGGCCGGCGAAGAGCGCGAACGCGAAGTAGCTCGTCCAGCGGTTCAGGCCGCGCAGGCCGCGGATGAACTCGTACTGGAACGGGTCGAACAGCCGGCGCTGCTGCCCGGCGTACCCGGCGAGCAGCTGGCCGCCGAAGACGATGGTGAGGCCGAGCAGCGTGAACCAGAAGTGCGCCTTGCCGAGCCGCTCGTCGAGCCGCCGCCCGAACATCTTCGGGAACCAGAAGTACACGCCGGTCATCGAGCCCATGAACGAGGCGGCCGCCATCGTGAAGTGGAAGTGGCCGACCACGAACAGCGTGTCGTGGAGGTACAGGTCCATCGAGATGTCGCCGAGGAACAGTCCGGTGAGCCCGCCCACGCCGAACACGAACGCGGTCCCGAGCGCGAACAGCATGGGCGTGTCCAGGTGGAGCGAGCCCCTCCACGCCGTCAGGACCCAGTTCAGGACGATCAGCATCGACGGCGCGCTGATCAGCAGCGTGAACAGCATGAAGCCCTCGCCGAGCAGCGGGCTCATGCCGGTGAGGAACATGTGGTGGCCGTAGACCATCGCGGAGAGGACGGTCACGACGATCATCGCCCACACCGTGCCGCGGTACCAGTGGTGCGGCTTGCGCGAGAAGAAGGAGATGACGTCGCCGAGGATCCCCCAGGCCGGGAGGATCATGATGTAGACCTCGGGGTGGCCGAAGATCCAGAACAGGTGCTGCCACAGGATCGGATCGCCGCCGCCGCGCACCGCGGCCGCGGCCGGCAGGAAGAACTGGGTCCCGAGCTCCCGGTCGAGGAGGAGGAGCAGCGCGGCCGAGCCGAGCACCGGGACGAACAGCGCGTTCAGGATCGCGGTGAGCCAGAGCCCCCAGATCGTGAGCGGCAGCCGCATCCAGGTCATCCCCGGCGCACGCAAGCGGATCACCGTGGTGACGTAGTTCACCGCGCCCATCGTGGACGAGACGCCGGTGACGAAGATGGCGGCGACCACCAGCGTCTGGCCGAGCCCCGGCATGCCCACGTTCGTCGACAGCGGCGTGTACGTCGTCCAGCCCGCGCCGGCGGAGCCGAGCTCGGTCAGGAACGAGGCGAGCACCAGGAGCTGCGAGAGCAGGAACGCCCAGAACGAGAACATGTTGAGCTTCGGGAACGCCATGTCCCGGGCGCCGATCATGAGCGGGATGAGGAGGTTCCCGAAGCAGCCGATCAGCACGGGCGTGACGGCGAAGAAGATCATCACGAGCCCGTGCGTCGTGAAGATCTGCTGATAGCTCGCGGGCGCGATCGCGCCGCCGCTCGAGGGGAAGAGGAGCCCCCCGACGACCGGCACCGGCCGGTACGGGAAGGCCCACTGCCAGCGGATGAGCATCGCGAGCGCGCCGCCGACGAGCAGGAAGAGCAGCCCCGCCCAGAGGAACTGCTTCGCGATCACCTTGTGGTCGATGGAGAAGACGTACTTCCGCCAGAACGAGGTGGGCGGCGCGTGGATCGGCTGCGCCGCCTCCATCAGGGCCTGTGCGGGCGTCACCTGGTCGGCGGGGGTCACCTCGTCCTCCAGTCCCAGCCCCAGTGGGCCTCGGCGTCCTCGGGGTCGTAGGCGCGGCGCGCGTCCGCCTCGACCGTGCGCAGCCACGCCGCGAAGCGCTCGGGGGGGAGCACCGTGAGGACGCCGCGCATCTTGTAGTGGTTCGGCCCGCAGTGCTGGGCGCAGGCGATCTCGTACTCCCCTGGCGTCCGCGCCTCGAAGGTGAGGCGGGTGACGTCCCCGGGCACCGCGTCCTGCTTCACCCGGAAGTTCGGCAGGTTCATGCTGTGGATGACGTCCACCGAGGAGAGCTGCACCACGACCGGCACGCCCACCGGGACCCGCAGGTCGTTCAGCGTCACGACGTCGTCCTGGGTGTTGAACTTGCCGTCCGGGCCCGCGTAGCGCCCCGACCACGCCCACTGGTGCGCCTGCACCTCGATCCGGACCGCGTCGGGGTGGCTCTCCGCCGCGGCGAAGTTCCAGAAGACGTGCCGCATGTCGACGATCGTGTGCATGAAGAGCGTGCCGTCGACGGCGAGCAGCACGAGCGCGACGAAGCCGAGCGCGAAGCCGATCGACGTCTTGCTCCCGGGTGTGTACCTCGCCGGGTGCGAGCGGCGGTGGCGCACCAGCGAGAAGAGGAGCATCCCGGCGACGATCACGAAGATCACCGCGATCGCGAGGAGCGTGAAGTGGATGAGCTCGTCCACCCGGAAGCCATCCGCCGAGGCGTCGAACGGCAGCCCGTAGCCCTCCTTGCGGGGCGGGGCCGCGGCCGCGCCACGGACGAGCGACAGCGCGAGCGCGGCGGCGACCGGGAGGGGCCTCATGGGTCGCCTCCGCCGGCCCGGATCGCCCGGACCACCACGACCGCGACGACGTACGGCGCCGCGATGAGCGCCCCGATGAGGAACGGTGCGTACGGCGTCTGGTCGCGGGCGCAGGCGGAGCACGCGTGCGCGATCGTGGGGGCGGCGAGCGCCGCGGCGGCGAGCAGGGCGGTCCTCATCGCGCCGCCCTCGCTGCGGACTCGGCGATGAGCACGAGCCCGTAGATCGCCGGCGCGACGAGCGGCGCGAGCACGGTGAGCCGCAGGATCCGCGTCTCGAACCGGAGGTGCATGTAGAAGAGGGCGATGAGCGCCGCCTTCGACAGGGCGAGCGCCACGAGCGCGAGCACGATCGCGGGCCTCGCGACACCGGTCGTGCGGGCGACGCCGAACTCGACGAGCGTGAGCACGCCCAGCACCCCGAACACGATCACGTGCTGCGCCCGGCGAGCAGCCCGGCGCGGTGCGGGCCCAGGCGCTGTCGTCGTCGCGGCGAGATCGGACATGGCGACCTCAGGGCATCAGGTAGACGAGCGAGAAGACGAAGATCCACACGAAGTCGACGAAGCACCAGTAGAGGCCGAGCAGCTCGACGTGATGCGCCGTGGCCCGGCCGCGCGAGTACTGCCCGAGGACCGTGAGGATGTAGGCGACCCCCACGAGCACGTGGAGCCCGTGGAACCCGGTGATGACGTAGAACGTGCTCGCCCGCGGCGACCGACCGAACACGAGCCCCTCGTGCACGAGGGTCGTCCACTCGAAGGCCTGGCCCGCGAGGAAGAGGAGGCCGCCGAGCGCCGTCACGGCGAGCAGCGTCGCGGCGGCGCGGCGGCGCCCCGTGGCGGCGGCCGACCAGGCCATGACGTTCGTGAAGCTCGAGCTGATGAGCAGGAACGTCAGGGCGGCGGTGAACGGGATGTTCAGCGCGGGCTCGCCGGGCTGGACCCACTCCGGGCTCCTGCTTCGGAGGATCCCCTGCGCGATGAGCAGGCCGCCGAACGAGAATGCGTCCGACACGAGGAAGATCCACATACCGATCTTCCCGGGCGTCGCCGCCCCGTACTGGGCGTCCGGAGGCCAAGCGACCGGGGCGTGAGCGTGCGCCGTGTTCATCGCTTGCGAAAACCTAAAGGTGCGCGCGGCCGGCGCGAAGTCCTGTTGGGGCGACGCCTTGACCGAGAGGCGAGCGCCGCGCACCAACCGAGGGTGTCCTCCGCTCAGCTCGCCTCCCGCGCGGCGCGGCTCGACGCCGCGGCGCGGGCGCTCTCCGGCCGGCCGCTCGTCTGGATCGCCGTCATCGCCGCGCTCGCCGCGTGGCCGGTGGTGTGGACGCTCGGGACGCCCGTGCCTCCGCCGCCGCCCGTGCTGGGGACGCTCCCGGCGTTCGCGCTCCAAGACCAGGACGGTCGGCCGTTCGGCACGGCGGACCTCGAGGGGCGCGTCTGGATCGCGAGCTTCATCTTCACGCGCTGCGAGACCGTGTGCCCCCGCGTGACGGCGCAGCTCGCGCGCGTGCAGGCGCGGACGCGGAACCTCGAGCCGGAGCTGCACCTCGTGTCGTTCAGCGTCGATCCCGAGTACGACACGCCGGACCGCCTCGCCGCCTACGCGCGGGCGCACCGGGCGAGCCCTCGCATGTGGACGTTCGTCACCGGCCCCGCCGCCGCGGTGCAGGAGACGGTCGAGCGCGGGCTGCGGGTGAGCATGGGGCGCGAGCCTGGCGATCCATCCCCGGCTGCCATCTCGCACGGCACGCACCTCGTCCTCGTGGACAGGGCCTCTCGCGTTCGCGGCTACTACGACCCGGAGGCGCCTGGGGCGGTCGACCGGCTCGTCCGCGACGCCGCGCTCCTCGTCAACCGCCGCTGACGTCCCGAGCTTCGGCCGAGCGGGTTCGCCGCGGCGGCCGCGGCCGCTTACGTTCGAGGTCCGCGCGCAGTAACTCTGAGTTGCAGGCAACGTGCGGTCGGGAAGGGGACCTCGATGAGACGACAGGTGATGGCGTGGGTAGGCGTCGGCGCGGCGCTCGTGCTGGGAGCGGGCGAGGTACGCGCGGGCGACAAGCAGAAGGACAAGTCGGCGGCCTCGGAGCCGGCGAAGGGAGCAGGGAGCTCCGGAGCGGCCAGCTCGGGAACCGCCAGCTCGGGAACCGCGGGGGTGGCGAGCTCGCAGGAGATGCGCGGTCGCGTGCTGCAGGCGAGCCCGAGCAGGCTGTTCATGGAGCACATGGGCGCGGTGGTGGAGTTCAAGATCGACTCCGACGCGCAGTTCTCGGGTGGAAACGTCAAGAGCGCGAGCGATCTGTCCGAGGGCCAGGAGGTGCGGGCGAGCTTCACCGTCGAGAACAAGACGACCAACGTGGCGAAGCGGATCTCGGTGACCGAGGGGACGAAGAGCGGGACGGGGACCTCGGGCCAGGCGCCGGAGCAGAAGCCGTCCGGTGGCGAGCGCACTCCCTCGACGCCGGGCACCTCGACTCCATCCGAGCCGAGCACGGCGCCGGCGCCCAAGTGACCGGCACGCGGTAGGCCGGGGAACGCAGCGACCGGGCGGGACCGGAGACCGCCCGGTCGGCGCGTCCACCAGGCTAGCGCGGCTCACCGCTGGAGGCTCGGCTCGCTCCCGGGCCGATCGCGGACGTCCAGCCGGTTCTCGATCCGCTTCACGCCGCGGACCTCCTCCACGATCTCGAGGAGCCCCTTCACCTCGTCCCGCAGGACGTGCCCGGAGAGGACGACGCACCCCTCGGACACGCTGACCTGGAGCGCGCGCGCGTGCCGCACGCGCTTGCCGAGCTGCGCCCGGACCCGCTCGACGAGCAGATCGTCGGGCACCTCCTCGTCGGCGTGCGCCAGCTCGTACCGGCGCCCCTTGGCCCGCTGCGCGACGTCCTTCCCGCGGCGGCGGGCCTCCTCCTTTGCCTGCCTGGAGAGCGAACGCCCCTTGTCGCGGAGCCAGGCTCGCCGCGCCGCGCCTCGCCGCGGATCGAACAGCGACGCCGCGATCACGCCCGCGGAAGCGCCGAGGAGGAACGCCGGCCACGAAAACTCGCGTCCTCGGCTCGCGCGACCGATCAAGGTCTTCAACATTTCTTCCCCCCCGCCCGGAATGTTCAGGACATGGATCGAAGGTAGCGCCGCGGCGGGGCCCGCGGCACCCCGCCGCGTGTGACGTTCAGTCACACGCGCGGCAGCGTGCCGCGAGCCAAGGAGGCCCCCGATGGCGCACGCTCCGGAGAATTTCCGGCGCCGCTCGCCGTCCGCCGGCCGCGCACTCGACGGAGGGAACCCATGAGCCTCTCGCTGCTCGCCATCATCGTGGTTGTGATCCTCACGCTCGGCTACACGCTCTACGGGCGCCTCATCGCCCGTCAGTACAACCTCGACGACGGCAAGAGGACGCCGGCGGTCGAGGTCAACGACGGCGTCGACTACGTGCCGACGCCGCGCTTCTTCCTCCTCGGCCAGCACTTCAGCGCCATCGCCGCCGCCGGCCCGATCGCTGGGCCGATCCTGGCCTGCCAGCTGTTCGGCTGGGGCCCGTCGATCCTGTGGATCGCGCTCGGCGTCGTCTTCATCGGCGCCGTCCACGACTTCTCGGCCCTCGTCGCGAGCGTCCGTCACCGCGCCCACTCGATCGCCGAGATCGTGAAGGAGAACCTCGGCCGTCGCGCCTGGATCGCGATGCTCGCCTTCATCTGGATCGCGCTCGTCTACCTGATCATCGCCTTCGCCGACATCACCGCCGCGACGTTCGTCGGGAAGACCGAGGAGCTCGAGGGGAGCTTCGCCTTCAACAAGGGCGGCGCCGTCGCGTTCGCCTCGACGACGTACCTCGTCCTCTCCATCGTGATGGGGCTCGTGCAGCGGAAGTGGAACCCGCCGCTCTGGCTCGTCACGCTCGTCTTCGCGCCCGCGAGCCTCGGCGCCGTGTGGCTCGGCACCCAGGTCTCGACGCTGCTCGTGTTCTCGCAGACGACGTGGGCCGTCACGATCATGGTGTACTGCTTCATCGCGTCGCTGCTGCCGGTCTGGATGCTCCTCCAGCCGCGCGGCTACCTCGGCGGCTTCGTGCTCTACATGGCGCTCGCGGTGGGCATCGTCGGGATCTTCTTCGGCGGCTTCGAGGTGAAGCAGCCGCTGATGACCGTGGCCCCCGCGCTCGGGCTCTCCGGCTCGATGCTCCCGTTCCTGTTCGTCACCATCGCCTGCGGCGCCTGCTCGGGGTTCCACGGCCTCGTCTGCTCCGGGACGACCTCGAAGCAGATCGCGAAGGAGAGCGACTGCAAGCCGGTCGGCTACGGCGGCATGCTGCTCGAGGGGTTCGTCGCCCTCATCGCGCTCGCCACGATCATGATCGTCGCGCCGGAGGCGTCGAAGGGTGTCGCCCCCGGCCGGATCTACGGCGACGGCCTCGCGCGGTTCCTCACCGTCATCATCGGCGACGGCGCGTTCCTGTTCGCCGCCACGTTCGGCGCGATGGCGTTCTCCACGTTCGTCTTCGACACGCTCGACGTCGCGACGCGGCTCGGCCGCTACATCCTCCAGGAGCTCGCCAACGCGCACGGCCGCGTCGCGGCCGCCGTGGCGACCGCCGTGACCGCGGCGGTCCCCGCGGTCGTCCTCGTCACGGCTGGCCCGGGCGGCTACCGGACGTTCTGGACGCTGTTCGGGACCTCGAACCAGCTCCTCGCCGCGCTGACGCTGCTCGCCGTGACCGTCTGGCTGAAGCGGATGGGGAAGCGCAGCTGGTTCACCTTCGCGCCGATGATCTTCCTCATGGCCATCACCCTCTGGTCGCTCGTCGGTCAGTTCGTGCAGTTCTCGAAGGCGGCGGTGGACGCGAAGACCGGTGTCCTCGTCGTGCCGTCGGTCGCGAACGCGGCCGTCGCCGTCCTGCTCTTCGCCCTCACGCTGTTCCTCATCCTCGAGGCCGTGCGGGCGGTCCGGCGAGCGCGGGCCGAGGCGCCGCCCGCGCCCGGCGCGAACGCGGCAGCGGCCTGATCCCGGCTCCGGGGCCGGCGGACGAGTCCCGCCGGCTCCCGGACGCCGTCATGGGGCACGGGTGCGGCCGCCGCGAACCGTGTCCGCCGCCCGCGGCTCTCACGCGCCATGAACACCCAGGAATGGACGTGGGTCATCGCGGGAGGGGTCGCGGTGGCGTTCGTCCTCGCCCGCCGGTTGCTCGTGCGGCGCGCGCCGGCTGACGTCGTCCTCGAGAAGATCAAGGCGGGCGCGAAGATCGTGGACGTCCGGACGCCCGGCGAGTTCGCCGCCGGGGCCTATCCGGGCGCGGTGAACATCCCGCTCGACGCGCTCCCCGGCCGCCTGAAGGAGCTCCCGAAGAACCGGCCGATCGTCCTGTATTGCGCCTCCGGGATGCGGAGCGCCTCGGCGGCGCGCATCCTCGAGCGGGCCGGCTACGACCAGGTCGTGAACGCCGGCGGGCTGCACCACCTCCCGGCGTAGCGCCGGTCGCGGTCTCCGCCCTCGGCGCGCCCGGCCTGGCTCAGGCCGCGTCCCCCGGTCCGCCCCCGCTCTTGCTGGCGTTGCCGCGCGTCAGCGACGGCGGCGTCTCGCTCGTGTCCAGCGCGAGCCGCAGCCGGGTGAGCTCCCTGTTCACGCGCTCGGGATACTCCCGGAAGCGCACCGGGATCTCGCCCGCCTTCAGGTGGCCGAGGATCCGGCCCGGGCCCGCGTTGTAGGCCATGAGCGCGACATCGACCTCGCCGCCGAAGGTCTTGAGCAGCCGGCGCAGGTAGCGGACGCCGGCCGTCACGTTCGCGATCGGATCGTTCGGCTCGGCCTTCTCGTGCCCCGAGCGCTGGAGCTCCTCCTCCATGGTGGGCTCGAGGAGCTGCATGAGGCCGACCGCGCCGACCGGCGAGAGGGCGTCCGGATCGAAGGCCGACTCCACGTGGATGACGGCGAGCACGAGGAGGGGGTCCAGCCCCGCCGACCTCGCCTCCGCGAGGATCGTGCGCGCGATCCGATCGTGCGTCGCCGAGTCGTACCCCGGCATCCGCCGCGCCACCTCGGCGCGGACCCGGCGCGCGAGGGCGCTGCGTTCCTGCCGCTCCACCTTCTCGCCGCGGACGTGAGCCGACACCAGCGGCACGTCGACCCGGACCTCCGCGCGCTGCTGCTCCAGGTCCGTGTTCCGCAGGCCCCCCGCGCACCCGGTGAGCGTCGCCGCCGCGGCCGCCATCGCGACGTGCCGGCGGGCGACGCCGAGGAACCCCGAGAGCTTCCGGCTCACCGATCGGCGCGAGACGCCGAGGGCGGCGGCCACCGCGCGCTCGGGCATCCCCTCGATGATGACGCTCCTCGCCACGGCGCGCGTCGCCGCGTCGAACGACGGCAGGATCGCCGCGAGCGCCTCGGGATCCGGGAAGCCGTCGGCCCGCGGCTGCGGCGCGGGGGCGGGACGGGGCCGCCGCGGCGCGGCACCTGCGGGCGACCGCGCGTCGAGCTCGGCGATCTTGCCGGCGAGGATCGCCTCGTGCTCGAGCTCCTCCTCCATCAGCCCTTCGAAGAACGTCCGCGCCTCGGGATCGCGGAGGCAGGGGAGGGCCGCCTCGTAGAACTCGTACGCGTGCCGCTCCGCGTCGCGGGACAGCTCGAGCGCCTCGCGCGCGGTCCTCGGCAGGTCGTCGTCGTCGACGTCGGGGCGCTCCACCCCCTCGTCCATGACCGAGATCTCGATGCGCGGCGGCGCGTCCGCGAACAGCGCGGCGCGGCGGGCGACGAGGTCGCTCCGGTGCTTGCCCTCCGTCTCGATCATCATCCGGAAGACGTCGCCCGCGCCGCCCGGATCGTCGCCGATGAGGCGCGACAGCTGCTCGTAGCGGAGCTGCGCGTCCTCCTCCCCGGCCGGCGGGCGATCCGTGCCCCACGCACCGCTCGGGGGTAGAACGTCGGGCATGCCCACGTCCGACACGGCCGCGCTCCTCCGCGACGCCGCCCACCGCGCCTCGCGCTACCTCGAGACCGTCGGAGCGCGTCCCGTCGCGCCCTCCGCCGCCGCGATCGAGCGGCTCGCCGCGCTCGACGTACCGCTCCCCGGCGAGCCGGCGGAGGCGGGCGCGATCCTCGCCGACCTCGACGAGCTCGTCGGACCCGCCACGATGGCCACGGCGGGCCCGCGCTTCTTCGGCTTCGTCATCGGAGGCGCGCTGCCCGTCACCGTCGCCGCGAGCGTGCTCGCCACCGCGTGGGACCAGAACTCCGCCCGCTCCGACGTGACGCCGGGCACCGCGCGCGTCGAGGCGATCGCGTTGCGCTGGATCCTCGACGTGCTCGGGCTGCCCGCGACCGCCGCGGGCGGCTTCGTCACGGGCGCGACGCTCGCCAACTTCACGGCCCTCGCGGCGGCGCGCCACGCGCTCCTCGCGCGCGAGGGCTGGGACGTCGAGTCGCGCGGGCTCTTCGGCGCACCCGAGCTCGAGGTGGTGGTCGGGGAGGAGGCGCACGTGAGCGTGCTGAAGGCGCTCGCGCTGCTCGGCCTCGGGAGGTCGCGAGTCACGGTGGTCCCCGCGGACGGGCAGGGCCGCATGCGCGCCGGCACCTTCCCGGCCGTCGGCCCGCGGACGGTCGTGTGCCTGCAGGCGGGCAACGTGAACACAGGGGCGTTCGACCCCGCGGAGGAGCTCGTCCCCCGCGCCCGCGCCCGCGGCGCGTGGGTG
>JAHWYA010000305.1 GCA_020028115.1 Anaeromyxobacter sp. | reverse complement strand
GGGAGCGTCTCGTCGTGCTTCGCCCGCGCGGTGTCCGGGTCCAGCGAGAGCTCGAACTGGCGCTTCCAGTCGAACGCGTAGCGCGCGCGGGACATGGCGTCGTCGCGGTCGCGGGCGCCGGGGCGGTGACGGGCGACGTCGGCGGCGTGCGCCGCGATCTTGTAGGCGACGATCCCCTCGCGGACGTCGTCCACGTCGGGGAGCCCGAGGTGCTCCGCCGGCGTGACGTAGCAGAGCATGGCCGCGCCGTGCTGAGCCGCGACGGCGGCGCCGATCGCGCTCGTGATGTGGTCGTAACCCGGCGCGATGTCGGTGACGAGCGGCCCGAGGACGTAGAACGGCGCCTCGTGGCAGAGCTCGCGCTCCTTCTCCATGTTCATCGGGATCTGGTCGAGCGGCACGTGCCCCGGCCCCTCCACCATCACCTGCACGTCGTGCTCCCAGGCGCGCTTCGTGAGCTCGCCGAGCACCTTCAGCTCCGCGAACTGCGCCTCGTCGGAGGCGTCCGCGAGGCAGCCTGGCCGGAGCCCGTCGCCGAGCGAGAAGGTCACGTCGTACTTCTTGAAGATCTCGCAGATCTCGTCGAAGTGCGTGTAGAGCGGGTTCTCCTGGCCGTTCGCGAGCATCCACTGCGCCATGAGGGCGCCGCCGCGGGAGACGATCCCGGTGACCCGCCGCGCGGCGATGGGGATGAACGCCCGCAGGAGCCCGGCGTGGATCGTCATGTAGTCGACGCCCTGCGCCGCCTGCGCCTCGATGATGTCGAGGAGGGTGCGCGGGGTGAGGTCGGGGACCTCCTTCACGTGGGCCAGGCACTCGTAGATCGGCACGGTGCCGACCGGGATCGGGCTCGCGCGGAGGATCGCCTCGCGGATGACCGGGATGTCGCCGCCGGTCGAGAGGTCCATCACCGTGTCGGCGCCGTACTTGAGGCAGACGCGGAGCTTCTCGAGCTCGCCGCGCGTGTCCGAGGTGACCGCCGAGTTCCCGATGTTCGCGTTGATCTTGCAGGTGACCGCCACGCCGATGCCGGCGGGCTCGAGCTCCGGGTGCTTCACGTTCGCCGGGATGACGAGCCGCCCGCGGGCGACCTCGTCGCGGACGTGCTCCGGCGCGAGCCGCTCGCGCGCCGCGACGTGCGCCATCTCCTCGGTGACGAGCCCCCGCCGCGCGAGGTGCATCTGCGTGACGTTGGCCTGCCCCCGTCGCTTCGCGATCCGCACCCGGAATAACCGGGATTTACGGTGGGTCCGCGGGCCTCGCCGCGCCGCGGTGTCTGGAGGCGAGCGCAGGGGCAGCCGGATGAGGCTGCCCCGGAGCGAGTATCCCCCCGCTACGAACGGTTGAAGGCGCTCCGCCCGGCGTAGCGGGCGCTCTTCCCGAGCTCCTCCTCGATGCGGAGGAGCTGGTTGTACTTCGCGACCCGGTCCGTGCGCGACGCGGAGCCCGTCTTGATCTGGCCGCAGTCGCAGGCGACCGAGAGATCGGCGATCGTCGTGTCCTCGGTCTCGCCCGAGCGGTGGCTCATCACGCTCGTGTACCCGGCGCGGTGCGCCATGCGGACCGCCTCGAGGGTCTCCGTGAGCGAGCCGATCTGGTTCACCTTCACCAGGATCGAGTTCCCGATCCCCTCGGCGATCCCACGGGAGAGCCGCGTGACGTTCGTGACGAACAGGTCGTCGCCGACGAGCTGCACCTTCTGCCCGAGCTTGTCGGTGAGGAGCTTCCAGGTCGCCCAGTCGTCCTCGGCGCATCCGTCCTCGATGGAGACGATGGGGTACTTCGCGGCGAGCCCGGCGTAGAAGTCGACGAGCCCCTTGCCGTCGTAGCTCTTCCCCTCGCCCTCGAGCTCGTACTTGCCGCTCTTCTTGTCGAAGAACTCGCTCGCAGCGCAGTCGAGCGCGAGCGCCACCTGCTCGCCCGCCTCGAGGCCGGTCTGCTTGATCGCCTCCATGATGACCGCGAGCGCCTCCTCGTTCGAGGCGAGGCTCGGCGCGTAGCCGCCCTCGTCGCCGACGCCCGTGCCGGCGCCCTTCGCCTTCAGCACCTTCTTCAGCGCGTGGAAGATCTCGGCGCCGTACCGCAGCGCCTCGGCGAAGGTCGGCGCGCCGAGCGGCACGACCATGAACTCCTGGATGTCGACGTTCGAGTCGGCGTGGGCGCCGCCGTTCAGGATGTTCATGAGGGGGACCGGCAGCGTCCGCGCCCCGGCGCCGCCGACGGACCGGTACAGCGGCAGCGCGTGCGCGGCGGCCGCCGCCTTCGCCGCCGCGAGGGAGACGCCGAGGATGGCGTTCGCGCCGAGCTTCGCCTTCGTCGGCGTCCCGTCGAGCTCGATCATGCGCGCGTCGAGCGCCGCCTGGTCGGACGCGTCCATCCCGACGACGGCGGGGCCGATGACGTCGACGACGTTCGCGACCGCCTTCCGCACGCCCTTGCCGAGGTACCGGCCCTTGTCGCCGTCGCGCAGCTCGAGGGCCTCGTGCTCGCCGGTCGAGGCGCCGGACGGGACCGCCGCGCGACCGACGTCGCCGGTGGCGACTGCCACCTCGACCTCCACCGTCGGATTGCCGCGGGAGTCCAGGATCTCGCGGGCGGCCACGTTGATGATCTCGGTCATCGGCATCCTCCAGGGGGCGAAAGAAGAGGCGCGGAATGTGCCCGCCCGCGGCCCGCCGCGTCAATCGGTTTTGCTTCGCGGCGCGCGGCCGGGCGGGGGCCCGTCGCGGACCGAAAAAAACGGGCGCCGGACCTCGCGGTCCGCGCCCTACGGCGCTTCGCCCCTGGCGAGCGCCGCCCTCGGGCCGCGGCGTGCGCTAGCCCGAGTAGTCGATGATCACGACCCCGCGATCGTCCTTGCGGTCCCGGTCGCCCCCCTCGGCGCCGCCCGGAGGCGCGGGAGGAGGCAGGGGAAGCTCGACGACGGGGCGGTCGTCGCGCTCACGCTGGCGCTCGCGACGCTTGATCTCCTCGATGACGTAGGCGTCCAGCATCTCGGTTCTCCGGCCTCGTCTTCGGCGGTTGCAAGCCGCGTACCCCGCGGCACTTCGCCCCTCCGAGCTCTCGCGTCCCTCCTACTTAAGAATGCGGCTGCCCCGCGGCTGGATTCCGTGCACCCGGTTCGGGCTGTTTTTTCGTGTTAGCACCCGCTCCAAGTGGGGGTCAAGGCGCGAGCCTGCCCGCACGGAGGACAGGGACCTCCACCCACCCAGGCGTACCGGAGGTCCGTGCGGGCGTGGTGAAGGCGCCACGGCACCGTGGCGCCCCTGCGACACGGTGGCGCCTACGCCCGGCGCTCCGCGCGCGCCTTGAACGCCTCGAGCGTCTTCGGCAGCTGGATGCGCGTGAGCTCGTCGCTCACCCGATCGACGAGCGACTGCGGGACGAGGGGCGGACGCGAGATCTGGATCTCGACCGAGTAGAGCGCGCGCGTGCGCCCCTGGTCGTCGGAGAGCTCCCAGGAGCCGTTCGACACCTTCATCATGTCGCCGGAGACGAGCGACCACGCGACGCGCCGCGGCCGCTGCTCCTCGTGGCGCAGGACGTACTTGATCCGGCGGACGCCGAGATCGAGCTCGTACTCGACCTGCTTGTCGCCCTTCCCGTCGCGCACGCGGCAACGCCGGATGCCCGGGACGAACTCCGGGTACCGCTCGTAGTCCACGACGATCTCGTAGAACCGCTCGACCGGCGCCTCGATGAGGACCTGCTTCGTCACGACCGCCATGTGCGCCCCTCCGTCGCCGACCCCACCGGAGGTTAACCGGCGGGGCGGGCGCGTGCATCTCCGCCGCGCTACCCGCCGTGCCCCGGGCCGCGTCCGGACCGGTGCATCGTCTCGATGTATCGCACCGTCCCCGTCTTCGACCGCATCACGACCGAGTGCGACCGGGCGCCGTCCGCGGTGAACCGGACGCCCTTGAGGAAGTGGCCGTGCGTGACGCCGGTCGCGCTCACCATCACGTTCCCGCCCGCCATCTCCTCGGCCGCGAGGACGCGGTCCGGGTCGGCGAGCCCCATGCGCACGGCGCGCTCGCGCTCCGCCGGGTTCCGGAACCGGAGCCGTCCCTGCATGTCGCCGCCCACGCACCGGATCGCCGCGGCGGAGATGACGCCCTCCGGCGCGCCGCCGATGCCCATGAGCAGATCGACGCCCGTGTCCGGGAAGCACGTGTCGAGCGCGCCCGCGACGTCGCCGTCGCCGATGAGCTTGATGCGCGCGCCGGCGGCGCGGACCTCGCGCACGAGCGCCTCGTGACGGGAGCGGTCGAGGATCACGACGGTGAGGTCGGCGACGGGCTTCCCGAGCGCCTCCGCGACCCGGCGCAGGTTCTCGGCGGGCGGGAGGAGGAGGTCGATGGCCCCACGCGCCCTCGGCCCGACCGCTATCTTCTCCATGTACGTATCCGGGGCGCGGAGGAGCGTCCCCTGCTCGCCCATCGCGACGACGGCGATCGCGTTCGGCGCCCCGCTCGAGCACAGGTTCGTCCCCTCGAGCGGGTCCACCGCGATCTCCACCACCGGCGCGCCCGGGCCGCCACGGCCGACGCGCTCGCCGATGTAGAGCATGGGGGCCTCGTCGCGCTCCCCCTCGCCGATCACCACCTCGCCGTCGATGGCGAGGTCGTTGAAGGCGCGGCGCATCGCCTCGACCGCGGCGCGGTCCGCCCCCTCGTTGTCGCCGCGTCCCATGAACCGCGCGGAGGCGATGGCGGCCGCCTCGGTCACGCGGACGGCCTCGAGGGCGAGGTTCCGATCCATGGTCACTCCTCCCCGGGGGCGCCGCCCGCGACGGAGCCCGCGAGGCGCTCGACGAGCTCCTGCGGCATCCGGCGGACCCGCCCCTCGAGATCGACGCAGGCGTGGACGGTGTGTCCGGTGGCGAGCACCTCGTCGCCCCGCAGGATCCGGTAGCCGAAGCGGGCGGACGCGCGCCGCAGCTCGGCCATCGACGTCTCCACGGCGATGACGTCGTCGTAGCGCGCCGGGATCCGGTAGCTCACCGACGCCTCGGCGACCGGGAGCCGCAGCCCGAACCGCTCCTCGAAGTCGCGGTAGCGGAGGCCGTGCGCGCGGATGTACTCGTTCCGGCCCGCCTCGAAGTACCGGAGGTAGTTCGCGTAGTAGACGACGCCCATCTGGTCGGTGTCGCCGTAGATGACGCGGAGCTCGGTCCGGATCACGGCGACCTCCTAGACGGGCTCGATCCGGACGAGCCGGGTCTTCGCGAGCGTCGTCGCGTCGGCGTCGATGGCCACGATGGCGGCGCGGAGGTCCGCCTCGCGC
>JAHWYA010000304.1 GCA_020028115.1 Anaeromyxobacter sp. | reverse complement strand
GAGCGCGCCGCCAAGCGGCGCGGGCTGGTCAAGAAGCCGCGGAAGACGCCGCCGCCATCGAAGACGGACGTGGTTCCCGCGCACGTCAGGCGCGAGGTGTGGACGCGCGACGGCGGCCGGTGCCAATGGCCAGTCGATTCCGGGGGAATCTGCGGCTCCACGCACCAGGTCCAGCTCGACCATATCATCCCGCGAGCGCTCGGCGGACCATCGACCGTCGCGAACCTGAGATGCGCGTGCAGGTTCCACAACGACCGTGCAGCTCGCGAGGCGTACGGGGACGTGTGGATGGATCAGTTCACGTCGGGGCCGCCGGTGAGCAAGGCTCGCGAGCCGGCCGCGGGGTACGGTGCAGTGGTCGGGAGCACGGGCGCTACGCGCAGCACGAACGGCTCGAGCTCCGTTCGCCCCGAGTTTAGCGAGGCCGCCCTCCTCTAGAACTCGTCGTCCGCGATGGCGAGCGCCGAGTCCGCGCCGGACACGACCGTCCGGGCGAGCCCGCCCGCGCGGACCAGCACGTGGTCCGCGTAGAAGCGGGCCGACTGGAGCTTCCCCTTGTAGAAGGCGGGGTCGCCGTCGCCGCCCGCCGCGAGCCGCCGGCGGGCCGCGAGCGCCGCGCGGGCCATCTGCCAGCCGCCGGCGACCGTCCCGAACAGCTCGAGGAAGGGGACGGCCCCGACGAGCACCTTCCGGAGGTCGGTGGTGTAGGTCGCGACGACGTACTGCACCGCCTGCTCGAGCGCGACGACGCCGTCCCGGAGGCGCGCCGCGATCGCGGAGAGCGCCTCGTCCTTCTCCTTCTCGAGCTCGGCCTCGACCGCGCGCATCTCGGCGAGGACGGCGCGGATCGTCTCGCCCTGGTCGCGGGCGACCTTCCGGCCGACGAGGTCGAGCGCCTGGATCCCGTTCGTGCCCTCGTAGATGGAGGTGATCCGCGCGTCCCGGAGGAACTGGGCCGCGCCGGTCTCCTCGATGAAGCCGGCGCCGCCGTGCACCTGGATGCCGAGCGACGCGATGTCGATCGCGGCGTCGGTCGACCAGGCCTTCACGATCGGGATCATCAGCTCGACGAACGCCTGGCTCCGCGCGCGGCGGGCCGCGTCGGGGTGGGCGCGGGCGACGTCGGTGGCCGCGGCGGTGACCGCCGCGACGGCGCGCATCGCCTCGGTCCGCGACCGCATCTGGAGGAGCATGCGGCGGACGTCGGGGTGGCGGAGGATCGGGGCCTTCTCCTTGCTCTTCGTGCCGAGCTCGGTCCCCTGCAGCCGCTCCTTCGCGTAGTCGAGGGCCGCCTGGTAGGCGCGCTCGCCGAGGCCGACGCCCTCGAGGCCCACCGAGTACCGGGCCGCGTTCATGGTGATGAACATGTACTCGAGGCCGCGGTTCTCCTCGCCGACGAGCCAGCCGACCGCGCCGTCCTTGTCGCCGAACGCGAGGACCGCCGTCGGGCTCGCGTGGATCCCGAGCTTGTGCTCGAGCGAGACGCAGCGGACGTCGTTGCGCGCCCCGACGCTCCCGTCCGCGTTCGGGACGAACTTCGGGACGAGGAAGAGCGAGATGCCCTTCACGCCCTCGGGCGCGTCCGGGGTCCGGGCGAGGACGAGGTGGACGATGTTCTCGGCGACGTCGTGCTCGCCGTAGGTGATGAAGATCTTCTGGCCCTCGAGCCGGTACGTGCCGTCGGGCTGCTTCACGGCGCGCGTGCGGACCGCGGAGAGGTCCGAGCCCGCCTGCGGCTCGGTGAGCACCATCGTGCCCGTCCACTCGCCGCTCGTGAGCTTCGGGAGGAAGGCCTTCTTCAGCTCCTCCGACCCCTTCAGCTCGAGCGCCTCGATCGCGCCGCGCGTCAGCATCGGGCAGAGGGCGAACGAGACGTTCGCCGCGTTCCACATCTCCTCGACGAGCGCGGAGACGAGCCGCGGGACGCCCTGGCCGCCGTAGTGCGGGTCGCAGGAGAGGGCGTTCCAGCCCCCGTCGACGAACTGGCGGTAGGCGTCGCGCCACCCGGCCGGCGTCTTCACCTCGCCGTCCTTCAGCTTCGAGCCCTCGCGGTCCCCGACGCGGTTCAGCGGGGAGAGCACGCCGCCGGCGAACTTCCCGGCCTCCTTCAGGATCGCCTCGGCGACCTCGAGGTTCACGTCCCCGCAGCCGGGGAGGTTCGAGACCTCGTCGAGGGGCGCGATCTCGCGCAGGACGAACTGCATGTCGCGAAGCGGGGCAACGTAGTCCTTCATGACGTCCTCCGGGGCGACGGCCCCACTACATGTTGCGGCGGTACTGCCCACCGACCTCGAAGAGCGCGCCGGTGATCTGCCCGAGCGAGCAGACCCGCACGGCGTCCATCAATACCTCGAACACGTTCCGGTTCTCGATCACGGCCTGGCGGAGGCGGCGGAGCTGGAGCGGCGCCTCGGCCGCGTGCCGCTCGTGGAACTCCCGCAGCCGCGTCAGCTGCGACCGCTTCTCCTCCTCGGTCGAGCGCGCGAGCTCGATGTGGTCGGGCACGGGATCGCCGTGGGGGTTCCGGAAGGTGTTCACGCCGATGATCGGGTACTCGCCGGAGTGCTTGAGCATCTCGTAGTGCATGCTCTCCTCCTGGATCCGGCTCCGCTGGTACCCGGTCTCCATCGCGCCGAGCACGCCCCCGCGGTCGGCGAGCCGCTCGAACTCGGCGAGCACCGCCTGCTCGACGAGCTCGGTGAGCTCGTCGACGATGAACGCGCCCTGGTTCGGGTTCTCGTTCTTCGCGAGCCCCCACTCCCGGTTGATGACGAGCTGGATCGCCATCGCCCGGCGGACGCTCTCCTCGGTCGGCGTCGTGATGGCCTCGTCGTAGGCGTTCGTGTGGAGCGAGTTGCAGTTGTCGTAGATCGCGATGAGCGCCTGCAGCGTCGTCCGGATGTCGTTGAACGCGATCTCCTGCGCGTGGAGCGACCGCCCGGAGGTCTGCACGTGGTACTTGAGCTTCTGGCTCCGCTCGTTCGCGCCGTACCGGTCGCGCATCGCGACGGCCCAGATCCGCCGCGCGACCCGGCCGATGACCGTGTACTCCGGGTCCATCCCGTTCGAGAAGAAGAACGAGAGGTTCGGCGCGAACTCGTCGATGTTCATCCCGCGCGCGAGGTAGGCCTCCACGTAGGTGAAGCCGTTCGCGAGCGTGAAGGCGAGCTGGGAGATCGGGTTCGCCCCGGCCTCGGCGATGTGGTAGCCGCTGATCGAGACCGAGTAGAAGTTCCGGACCTTGTTCCGCGCGAAGTACTCGGCGACGTCCCCCATCACCTTCAGGCTGAAGTCCGTCGAGAAGATGCAGGTGTTCTGCCCCTGGTCCTCCTTCAGGATGTCCGCCTGCACGGTGCCGCGGACCGTCTGCAGGGCGCAGGCGCGCACCTCGGCGGCCTCCGCCGCGGTCGGCTCGCGCCCCTTCTCCGCGGCGAACCGCTCGAGCTGCTGGTCGATCGCCGCGTTCATGAACATCGCGAGGATCGCCGGCGCCGGGCCGTTGATCGTCATCGACACCGACGTCGCGGGATCGCAGAGGTCGAACCCGGAGTAGAGGACCTTCAGGTCGTCGAGCGTCGCGATGCTGACGCCGGAGTTCCCGACCTTCCCGTAGATGTCGGGGCGCGGGTCCGGGTCCTGGCCGTAGAGCGTGACCGAGTCGAAGGCGGTGGAGAGCCGCTTCGCGGGCATCCCCTGCGAGACGAGCTTGAAGCGGCGGTTCGTGCGGAACGCGTCGCCCTCGCCCGCGAACATGCGCGTCGGGTCCTCGCCCTCGCGCTTGAAGTGGAAGGTGCCGGCCGTGTACGGGAACGCCCCCGGCACGTTCTCCAGCATGAGCCAGCGGAGCTTCTCGCCGTCGTCCTCCCAGCGGGGCAGGACCACCTTGCGGATCTTCGTCCCGGAGAGCGAGACGGAGACGAGCTTCGTGCGGAGCTCGCGATCGCGGATCTTCACGACGTGCTCGTCGCCCGCGTACGTGCGCACGAGCTCCGGCCAGGACGCGAGGAGCGCCCGGGCCGCGGGGTCCATCCGCTCCTCGCGCGCCCGCGCGAGCGGCTCGAGCGCCTCCGC
>JAHWYA010000303.1 GCA_020028115.1 Anaeromyxobacter sp. | reverse complement strand
GATTCCGTGAACGTCCACGCGACGGGCGGGGCGAACGGCTCGATGAGGTTCGGGTCCCAGTACTTGAACCTGTGCGCGTGGAAGAGAGGGCGCGACGCCGCGGGGCCGGCCCCGAAGACCTCGACCTTCGAGAGGCGCGACTTCCCGAAGCTGTAAGCGCCCCGCTCGTACGTGAGACGGTACTCCCGGATCGTCTCCGTCCCGCCGTTCCGGTCGATCTGGACCAGGACCGACTTGAGCCGCCGCCTCAGGACCGACTTGAACCCGAGCCGCCCCGTGGTGATCGTGTCCGGCCGCGCGAGGTGCCGGCCGCGCGTGTCCTGCTCGCTCACGAGCTCGACGTGGTACGGGCCGCTCGCGGAGGTCCCGAGCGCGTCGCGTGGCGAGCCAGGAACGCGCCCGCTGTACTGGATCGACCGGAGGTAGAGGTACCGGAAGTCCTCGCGGTGCATGACCCCCGCCTCGCCCGGGTGAGGGACGGTCGGCGCGTCCTTGTGGTCCGTGTCGTACGCGAACTCGGTGAGGTTGCCGTTCGTGTCCACGACCCGCTCGAGGAACCACTGACCGACGTATGAGAGACCGGAGTACGAAGCGAGGCGCGCGAGCGGGCTCTTCCCGTACAGGAAGAAGTTCCCCTGCTTGTCTTGGACCTCGAACCAGTAGCTCGTCGGGTTGGCGCCGCACCGCAGGATTCGGCGGAAGGCTTTCTCGACCCGGGCGCGGTAGCGCCGCCCGGCGCCGCCGCCCGCGCAGGTGGGCGTCTCGTCCGTCGGGACGAGCTGCTCGCCGTCGAGGACGTAGCGCGGCTCGGACGTGTCGTACTGGGGAACGCCGAAGCGCGTGTCGATCTGGACGCTCGAGCTCGTGAGATCCCAGCCGACGCCCAGCCACCCGTTGGCGCCCGTCGAGCCGTACGTGATGCGCAGCTCAGGCTGGTACGACCCGCGCGCCGGCGGGAGGCGGATGGGCAGGCCGGTCTGTGCGGTTCCCTGGTTGTTCTGCCCGGGCGGGGCGATCAGATCGATGCCGCTCGACGGATCCGCCGCCTTGAGATCCTTGATCGAGTTCGGGTTGAACGACGTCGGGCCCGGGTGATCCGGTAGCACCAGCACTGCGTTGATCATGAACGTGAAGTGGGTCGTCTCGCTGACGACGCGGCTCGACGCGAGCAGCAGCTCGACCCGCGGGAGCGCGACCCAGCGCGCCGCCTGGTCGTCGTAGAACCACGTCTGGATCTCCTCCGCCCCGACGCCGTCGGGCAGGAGCGACGGGTCGTACGGGATCCCGACCCGCGCCGGCTTCAGGAACTTCTGGCCCTTCGGCAGGAAGCGGTATGCGCCGTGCGGCGGCGCCGTCACGTTCACCATGCCGGCGTCGAGCGGCGGCAGCTCCTCCGGGCCCTTCCGCGTGATGCCGACGCCCGTTCCCTTCGCGACCGCACCCGGAGGCGCCTCGAAAGTGACGTCGGTGCCGAGCGTCAGCTTCCCCCCGTGCTCCGCGTCCAAGAGGCCCCAGGCCGTCCGGTTCTCCCGGCCGAAGCGCGCGTCGTCGTCGAGCGCCGGCGCGACCGCGACCGCTTCGCGCAGCAGGTCGGTGGCGCCGTCGCGATCGAGGTCCACCGTGCGCGCCACCTCCGTACCGTCGGGGAAGCGCGCCCGGAGCTCCACCGTCCACCGGCCGGCGTTCGCCGGGCGATCGAGCGCCACCGCGAACGCGCCGCCCACGCTCACCTCGGCGCCGCCGATCTCGACCCGGCCCGCCCCCGCCGGCGACTCGGCCCATCCCGCCAGGTACGCGCGATCTCCGAACCGCTCGCCGGCGTCGCGCCCTCCCTCGACGCGGAGCGCGGGCGCCGTGAGCACGATGCGCGGCGCGCCGACGCGCGGGCCGACGCCGCTGCCCTCGGCCGCGATCTCCTCGACGCTCGAGGACGGGAGATCGGCGCGAGCGGCGGTCGGGAAGGCGAGCCGCACGGCGCGGGCGACGCGCCCGGCGACCGGGAGCGCGCTCGTGCTGGTGGCCAGCTCGACGTCGGGCTGGCTCGACCAGCCGGACGCCTCGAGCAGCTCCAGCGTGGAGAGCCGCACCGGCGCCACGCCCAGCCGGACCTCGGCGGCGTCGAGCGCGGTGGGGCGATCGAACGCCAGCTCGACCGGGCCGGCGACGGCGGACGCGCGCGCCTCGCCGTCCACGAACGCCGCGAGGCGCAGGTGCGTGTCGCGGTCGAACGGGTCCACGCCGTCGTCGGAGACGGCGAGCAGGCGGACCCCGGACACCTGGACCTTCCCCGTCGCGTGGGGTGGGGCGCAGAGGACGACCTCCCCCGGCGTGCCGAGCCGCTCGGGGTCCAGCTCGTCGACGAGGGTCCGGGCGGCGAGCGTGTTGCCGACCCAGAAGCCACCCGCCATCGCATCGCCGTCGACGCTCCGCTCGAGCGCGAACGCCCGCGGAACGTCCGCCTCGTACGCGAGGTAGGCGCGCCGCGCCCCGCGGACGCGCGTGCCGGGGAGCTTCGCCCGCAGGCACCGGCCACCGTCGCGCGTCGCGGCGGGATCCAGCGTGGCCGCCGCCGGCACGCCGGCGAGGACCCGCACGTCCTCGAACGCCGTCGCGCTGGTCCGGGTCGCCTCGGCCATCGCCTGCACGTCGCGAGGCGATCGCGCCCTGCCGGCACCCCACACCTCGAGCTCGTCGAGGCGCGCCGTCGCGGCGGTCGCGACGAGGCGCACCTTCAGCTCGGAGACGGTCCGCGGCTCCGCGAGCGCGGCGGCCGCCCAGGAGCCGGAGAGCGCGAGCTCGGCCCCGCCGGGCACCTCCACCGTGAGCCCGGTGCCGTAGGCCTTCACCCGGCGGACCTCGACCGGGTGGTCGAACCGGAGCACCGCCTCGGTGACGCCTTCCATCGCGACGCCGCTCGTGGTGTCGCGGTCCACGGCCGGCGCGAGGTCCGCACCCGCCGTGCTCTTCAGCGACGCCGCGGACAGGCGCATCGTCGAGTTCGCGTTCGGCCCGCCGTCGGCCGGCGCGGTCGCGCTCCGGCTGCACGCGGCGCCCGCGAGGACGACGGCGGCGAGGATGCTGGTGGTGCGCGACATGGCCCTTCCCCCTCGGATCACGGTGCGACGAAGCTCGCCGGCGCGTAGCTGTTCTCGGACGCCGAGACGCGGGTCGGCGGAGTTCCGCCGGCCATGTCGGCGTCGGTCGCGGTCACGTAGACGTCGTAGGTAACACCTGTCGTGAACGTGCCGGCGGGAAACGAGGCGGTCGTCCCGTCCACCCACTGGCCGGTGACGTACGCATTGCCGAGCCACGCCGCGGCGAGGTAGCTCCGCGCGCCCGGGACGGCGTTCCAGGTGACCTTCACGGCGCCCGAGCCCGGCTTCTGGATCGAGATCCCGTCCGGCAGCGCAAGCGGGCCGGGCGCGCCGATCGCGAGCTGCGTCGTGACCGCATCGGTCCCGGAGCGCGCGGTGACGGTGTACAGGCCCGGATCCGGCGGGAGGTCGTACGCCCAGACCATCCGGCGCGTGAAGTTCGCCGGGAGCGTGAAGCGGAGCGGATCGGAGGCGGGCAGGTTCGGCCCGGTCACCTCGACCGACCAGGTCCCGCCACCCGCCACACCGTCCGCCCGCGCGAGCCCAACCCAGACGGCGAGCCCCGGCGCGAGCCCGTAGTCGAGGCGGCCCGCGGCCGCGCGGAGCACGAGCGGCGCGCCGGCGTCGCGGGGCAGCAGGCCGAGGCGGGCGCGGGAGACGTCGAACCGGGCGGGGAACTCGGGCTCGGCCACCGAGGAGAGCGCGTCCGGATCGGCGGACAGCGCCTCGACGGACGCGGCGTAGCCGCCGGCGGGGAGCGCCGCGACGTCGCAGGCGGGCGCCGTCGAGACCTCGTCGACGTGAACGGCCGCGCCCGCCGTGAGCACGCATGCGTACGCCGCGGCGCCGGCGACCGCCGGCCACTCCAGGCGCGAGCCGTCGAGGGCGAGCCCCGGCTCGGGCAGGGCGAGCAGCGTGGCGTCCGCGAGCGGGGCCGCGGCCGAGAGGGTCGCCCGGCCGTCGGAAGCCGCGACGTCGTAGGTGGAGCC
>JAHWYA010000302.1 GCA_020028115.1 Anaeromyxobacter sp. | reverse complement strand
GTTGCCGTCGTCGCCGATCACGCCGAGGAGCTGGCTCGCGAGCTCGAGCTTCGGGTAGTAGCGGCGCGTCTCGGCGACGAGGGCGACGCCCCGGAGCTTCTGGTCCTTCACGATCCGCTCGACCGCGGCCGCCTCCGCCGGCGAGACCCGGCGCGCGAGGAACACGAAGCGGGACGCCTTCGCGAGCTTCCTCCGGACCGCCGAGGGATCGAGCCCGAGCGCGCGCGAGACCTTCGCGATCGCGGCGCCGGAGCGGTCCTCCTTCCGGAGGATCGCGGGGTCGGCGTAGACCGAGCGCGCGTCGGCGCTCCCGGCGAGGAGCACGCCGGCGCGGTCGGTGACCGGGCCGCGCCGCGGCTTCAGCACGAGCTGCCGCCGGTACTGCTCGACCATGTCGTCGACGAGCTCGTCCCGGCGCAGCACCTGGAGGTGGAAGACCCGCGCCGCCACCGCCCCGAAGCCGAGCGCGAGCAGCGCCGCGAGCACTCCGATGCGGACGGAGATCCAGCGGGACGCGCGCGGATCCGGCCCCGGGCGCACCCTCATCTCCCGGCCGGCGCCGCGCGACCCGACCGCAGCGGGCCCCGGAGCGCGACCGCCCCGGAGTCCGCCGCAGTCCCCTCCGACCTTCCGCTCACCCTTCGCCCTTCGACAGGCTCGGGGCGAGCGGACTCGAAGGACGCCGCCGCCGCCCGCCGCACCTCAACTGGCTCCGCCGGACCGGGTCGATGCTTCAACCCGTCCAAACCCCGCCCGCCCTCGCCCGCCAAGGCGAACCGCGGGCCCGCCGCCGACACCGCGCCCGGCGCCGGCGGAGCCATGCCCAGTCTCGTCCGAGCGATCCGCTCGAGCACCGCGGGAGACCGGAGGGTCTCGACCTCGATGCGGAGCCGGTCGTGCTCGGCCGTGAGTGCCACGTGATCGCGCTGCAGCTCGCCGAGGGCGTACCCGACCGCGAGCACGCGCGTCCGCGACCAGACGTGGAAGACGCCGATCGCGGTGACGAGGAGGAGCAGCGCCGCCATCCGCCCGAGCCGGCTCATCGCAGCTTCTCCAGGACGCGGAGCTTCGCGCTCCGCGCCCGCGGGTTCGCGGCGACCTCGCGCTCGCCGGCGACGATGGGCTTCCTCGTCACCGGGGCGAAGCCGGCCTTCGCGCCGCACGCGCACACCGGGAAGTCGGGCGGGCAGGTGCAGGCCTGCGTGAGCGCCCGGAACTTCTCCTTCACCATCCGGTCCTCGAGCGAGTGGAACGAGATCGCCGCGGCGCGGCCGCCGGGCGCGAGGATCGAGGGGAGCGCCTCCAGCCACTGGGCGAGGGCGCCGAGCTCGTCGTTCACCGCGATGCGGAGCGCCTGGAAGGTCCGGGTCGCGGGGTGGATCTTCCTCCACGCCTTGCGCGGGACGGCGCCCGCGACGACCTCGGCGAGCCGCGCGGTGTCGAGCGGCTCGCCCGCGTCGACGGCGCGCTTCACGGCGCGCGCGATCGGACGGGCGAAGGGCTCCTCGCCGTACTCGCGGAGGACGCGGACGAGCTCGCGCTCGTCGATCCGGCGCAGCAGCTCCTGGAGCGGCTCGCCCTCGTCGCCCATCCGCATGTCGAGCGGGCCCGGGCGCGAGAAGGAGAAGCCGCGTTCCGCCTGGTCGAGCTGCGGCGAGGAGACGCCGAGGTCGACGAGCGCGCCGTCCACCGCCGCGAGGCCGAGGGCGTCGAGCACGTTCTTCGCGTCGCGGAAGTCGGAGCGGACGGCGCGGAAGGCCTCGCCGAAGCGGGCGAGGCGGGCCTTCGCCGCCGCGAGGGCGCGGGGGTCCTTGTCGATGCCGATCACGTGCGCGCCCTCCTCGAGCAGCAGGAGCGAGTGCCCCCCGCCGCCGAGCGTCCCGTCGAGCAGGACCTTGCCCGGCGCCGGGCGCAGGGCCTCCACGATCTCTCTCGCCAGCACCGGCTCATGGACGAACTCGCTCACGCCTTCCCGAACAGGTCGAGTCGCTCTTCCGGCGGGAACTCCGCCGCCATCTGCTCCGCGTACGCCGCCTTGTCGAACAGCTGGATGGTGGGGCCCATACCGACCCAGACCACCTCGCGCTGGAGTCCCGCCCACTCGCGCAGCGAGGGGGGCACGAGGACGCGGCCGTGGACGTCGAGATCGACCTCGTGCGCCGAGGAGACGAAGCGGAGGACGTTCCGCTGGAAGCGCGCGTCGAGGGGCGAGGCCGCCATCACCTTCTTCACGAGCTCCGTCCAGACGGACGAGGGGAGCGCCGCGATCGCGCGCCAGTGCGGGTACTGCATCAGCACGACGCGCGGCTCGCCGGCGGCGGCGAGCGCGTCCCGGAACTTCACCGGGAGGCTCGTTCGCCCCTTCGCGTCGATCGCGTGATTGAAGGTACCGAAGAACACGGGTTGGCCGATCTTCCCGCTAGGATCCGCTTGATGCCACTTTTTCCCACTGACAGGCTCCGGATCTACGGAGATCGGGCAGGGAAGTCAACGGGAGCGCCGGCACCCGTCGGCGAGTGACTGAGAGGGCGTTCAGCGATCCGGGGCGCAACGGGCTGGATCATGGGGGTGAGTCTGTGTCGCATACCCGATCGTGGTGCGGGCCCCGTCCTTCGACTTCGCGGCGCTCGTGACGCCGCTACGCTCAGGACGAACGGGACGAGCACGAGGTCCGGGCCCGACCTCGCCTCGACCACGACCTCGGAGCGCGCGCGATGCCCTCACTTCAGGGAAAGACGATCTTCATCACCGGCGCGAGCCGCGGGATCGGCAAGGCCATCGGCCTCGCCGCGGCGCGGGAGGGAGCGAACGTCGTCGTCGTCGCGAAGTCCGACGCGCCGAACCCCAAGCTGCCCGGCACGATCCACGACGCCGCGCGCGAGCTGGAGGCGGCCGGCGGGAAGGCGCTCGCGGTCCGCTGCGACGTGCGCGACGAGGCCGAGATCGCCGCCGCCGTCGCCGCGGCGGTCGCCCGGTTCGGCGGGATCGACGTCCTCGTGAACAACGCGAGCGCGATCTTCCTCGCCGGCACGGCCGACACGCCCATGAAGCGCTGGGACCTCATGCACCAGGTGAACGCGCGCGGCACCTTCGCCTGCTCGCAGGCGTGCCTGCCGCACCTCGCGCGCAGCGCGAACCCCCACATCCTGAACCTCTCGCCGCCGCTCTCGCTGTCGCCGCGCTGGTTCGCGCCCCACGTCGCCTACACGATCGCGAAGTACGGCATGTCGATGTGCGTGCTCGGGATGGCGGAGGAGCTGCGCGACCGGGGCATCGCCGTGAACGCCCTCTGGCCACGGACGGTGATCGCGACCGCCGCGCTGAACCTCCTCGGCGGCGACGCCCTCGCGCGCCACGCCCGGACGCCGGAGATCGTCGCGGACGCGGCGGTGGCGATCCTGCGGCGCGACGCCCGCGCCTGCACCGGCCGGTTCTTCATCGACGAGGAGGTGCTCCGCGAGGAGGGGGTGACCGACCTCGCGCGGTACGCGGCCGTGCCGGGCGCGGAGCTCGCCCCGGATCTGTTTCTGGATCCCTAGCTCCCGAACCCCACGTACAGGTTCGGCCCGGAGCGGTGGAACCCCTCCTCAGCGAGGAGGAGGTCGAGGGTGAGCGTCGCCGCGTCGTCGGCGGCGGGGTCGGCCCCCGGCCGCTTCTCCTCGTCGAAGAGCTTCACGTAGCCGAGGCACGTCGGGCAGGCCTCAGCCTTCATGCCGGGCTCCGCCTCGACGTGGAAATACTGCGGGCCGGCGCTGGTGTCGCAGGACACGCAGCGCACCCGCGGCACCTTCCACTCGCTCGCGCACACCGCGCACGTGACGTAGCGCAGCCGGTCGCCCGCCCGGATCCGTCCCGCGACGGGCGGGCCGCCGCAGACCGGGCACGCGCTCTCCGCACCCCGCGTCGCCGCGTCGGGGCCGTCCGCCGGTCCCGGGCGGAGCGAAGCGGAGTCGAGGGACGCCGCGCGCGCGGCGAAGTGGGCCTGGAGCGCGGCGCCGACGAACGGCACGAGGGCGAGCCGCTCCGGCGGGACGCCGCCGGCGAGGACGGCGCGCGCGAGCTCGTCGAGCTCCTCCGCGCCGGCGCG
>JAHWYA010000018.1 GCA_020028115.1 Anaeromyxobacter sp. | reverse complement strand
GCGCGTCGACCAGCTCGACCGTGAACGGCGCGCCCGGCGTGCGCGGCGGCGGACCGGGTTCCGGCGGAAGGAGGACGAGCAGGAGGCCGTGAATGGCCAGGCTCGCCGCGAGCGCGGCGAGCGACGCAGCGAACCGGCGGCCGCGCGCGCGTGCCCGAGTCGCCTCCACCCCCGCACTATACGTCGATGGCCCGCCGCCGGCCGGCCGCGCTCGCGCGAGGAGCGCCGGAGCCCCCTGCGGGGGGGCTCCCACCGTCGCAGCGTGCGCGGGCGGGCGCGGTTACGCCTCCGGCGGAGGTGCACCATGCCGCTCGTCCGGATCGACACGACCCAGCGACTCGCCCCCGAGCGCCGCCGCGCGCTCGGCGACGCCGTCCACCGCGCGATGGTCGAGACGATCGGCGTCCCGCCCGACGATCGCTTCCAGGTGATCGTCGGCCACGCGGACGCCGCCCTCAACGTCACGCCGGGCTACCTCGGGATCGACCACGGGAGCGACGTCGTGCTCGTCCAGATCACGCTCAACGCGGGGCGCACGGTCGAGCAGAAGAAGGCGCTCTACCAGCGCCTCGCCGCCGATCTCGCGGCCACCGGCGCCGTCCGCCGGGAGGACGTCATCGTGAACCTCGTCGAGGTCGTGAAGGAGAACTGGTCGTTCGGGAACGGCGACGCGCCCTACGCGCGGTGAACGACGCCGCGCGTCGGAGCGCTACCCGTCGGCCGGGGTCCCCGAGCCGGGCGCGCTGCCGGCCGGCAACCACACGTGGAAGGTGCTCCCCTTGCCGGGGAGGCTCTCGACGGAGATCGTCCCGCCGTGCGCCTCGACGAGCCCCTTCGTGATGAAGAGCCCGAGGCCGAGGCCGCGCCGCTTCGCGCGGGCACGCTGCGTCTGGAAGTAGCGGTCGAACAGCCGTGGCAGCTCCTCCGGCGAGATCCCGGGCCCCTGGTCGCGCACCGAGAGCGTCGCTCCGCCGTCGGCCGCTCCGACGCTGACGAGGATGGGAGTGCCCTCCTCGGCGTACTTCGAGGCGTTCTCCAGCAGGTTCGTGAGGATCTGCTCGACGCGCCGCGGGTCCGCTGACACGGGCGGAGGGCTTCCCGTGACCTCGACCGCCACCGCGTGCGTCCCGAGCACCCCCTCGACCTGCGAGACGATCGACGCCGCGAGCTCCGGGAGGCTCACGGTCGCGAGGTCGAGCGCCACGCCGCGCGCCTCGATGCGAGAGGCGTCGAGGAGATCGCGGACCAGCCGGTCGAGCTGCTGGCCGCTGCGCCTCATCGCGTGGAGCGCCGTGACGGGGACCTCGGCCGCCGCTCCCTGCGACCGTAGCAGGAGCGTCTCGACCTGCATGAGCACGGCCTGGAGCGGCGTCCGCATGTCGTGCGCCACGAGGGCGAGGAAGTCCTGGCTGAGGAGCTGGAGCTGCTTCAGCGCGGTGATGTCCTGGAAGATGACGACCGCCCCGAGCTTCGCCCCGGAGTCGGAGCGGACCGGCGCGCCGCTGATGAGCACCGGGAACGCGCCGCCGCGTCGGCGCTCCACGATCGCCTCGACGTTGAGGACCGCCTCCTCGCGGAGCACGCGGGTCGACGGGAGCTCGTCGTCCGCCAACGGCCTGCCGTCGGGGTGCCTGAGGTCGTACGTGCGCGCCGGATCGTTCCCGCGCGTGATCCGCCCCAGCATCCGCTCCGCCGCGGGGTTCCCCAGGATCTCGCCCTCCGGGTCCACCGGGAAGTAGACGATCCCGTGCGATGCGTGATGAACGACGATCTCGAAGAGCCGCCGCTCCTCCTGCTCCGCTTGCCGTGCGTAGGCGACGGTCAGCGAGGCCTGCGCGCAGAACCGCTCGAGGAGTCGAGCGTCCTCGTCGGTGAAGGCGGCGCCGCCCTGCTTGTCGGTCACGTAGAAGTTGCCGAAGACCTCCTCGCCGACCCGGAGCGGGACGCCGAGGAAGGACTTCATCGGCGGATGCCACGCGGGGAAGCCCGAGGAGCGCGCGTCGGCCGCGATGTCCGGGACCCGGATCGTCGCCGCCTCGTGGATCACCGCGCCGAGGAGCCCCTTGCCCTCGGGGAGGTGCCCGATCGCGGCGGCGGTCTCCGGCGACACTCCGACGTACACGAAGTCCTTGAGCGAGGCGCGTCCGTGGTGGAGCACGCCGAGGGCGCCATAGCGCGCTCCGGTGAGCTCGCACGCCTGGAGGACGAGCTGCGTCAGCAGCTCCCGGATCGACACGAACCCCTGGCCCGGCGTCCGCCCGAAGAGCGCCTCGTTCAGCTTGGAGAGGCGGGCCGCTGCGCGGCGCTCGGCGTCCTCGGCGAGCGAATCGATCTCGAGGAGCCCATAGGGTCCGACCGCGCGCCCCCGGAACCGCAGCGACAGCTCGCGCCCGGACTCGCGATCTCGCCAGATCCCCGCCACCTCGAAGAGCTCGGCCCGGGCGGCGCGGCGCAACGGGCGCTCGCCCTCGGCGATCGGCTGGCCGGACGCGGAGAGCAGCTCGAACCGGCCCTCCACCGCGGCGACGTCGCTCGGTCTGACGCCGAGCAACGACTCGGCCGCAGCCGATGACGCGAGGACGCGGCCGCTCGGCGCCACGAGGAGCGCCGGCCAAGGCAGCGCCTCCACTTCGCCCAGACGCACGGCGTACGACCCTTCCCCCCCGCCTACCCGAGCGTAGCCATCGCGCGGGACCACCGCACCCCAAAGCGCGTGCGCGGCGAGGGATCGGAAGACCAACGGGCGGTCGCGCGAGCGGCGCCCGGGCGCCGCCTACCTGCAGCAGCCGCCCCCGCACCCGCTCCCTTCGCCGGACCCCGTGCGCGCGCGCGTCGGGAAGGTGGCGAGCGCGGCCCGGAGCGCCGCGGCGGCGGCGGCGACCTCGTCGCGCGAGGGCGTGAGGGTCACCCAGAGGTCGCGCAGGCCCGCGCCGCCGGCGGGTGCCCACGGCGGGCGGCTCTCGACCTCGAAGTAGGCCCGCAGCTCGGCGCCGGCGCGGTCCACCCGCACGAGCTCGAACGAGAGGTTCGGCTCGACGAAGTCGCACGTGTCCGGGAAAGACGAGCCGTGCGCGATCCCCTCGAGCCACTGCGCGAGCGCCTCGACCTCGAAGGTCTGGAGGCTCGGGTTCCGCGTGCGCCAGGGGCGGCCGCCGGCGGACGCCGCGGTGTCGACGAGCAACCAGTCCGCGTCGTCGCCGCCCGTCGTCTCGGGGAACTGGTAGCCGGAGATGGCGAGCTCGAGCGAGTCGCCGCCGGTGCCGGAGAGGTGCATGCCGCGCAGGATAGCGCGGAGCCGCCGCTCCCGTCCCTCCCGGGACGCGATGACGCCGCGCGCCATCCGAAACGGGTGCGCGGGCGCATCGCGGGTGAAATGCCACAAACCGACGCTTAGCCCTCGGCAGAGCGGCGTCGCCGTGCACACGCCGGCCGCCGGGCGTCGTCCAAGAAGGAGGAGCCATGCTCAAGCTGGTCTCGACGGTCCTGCTGTCCGCAGTCCTCAGCTCTCCCGCCCTCGGGCAACAGGCGATCCGGATCGGCGCGCCGCAGCCGATGACCGGCCCCGACGCGCCGTTCGGCGACAAGTTCAAGAAGGCCTATGGCATGGCCATCGAGGAGATCAACGCGGCCGGCGGCGTGAACGGCCGCAAGCTCGAGATCGTCATCGAGGACCACCAGGCGAAGAACGCGCTCGCCGCGACGGTCGCCGAGAAGCTCATCACGTCGGAGAAGGTCCTCGTGATGACCGGCGGCCGCGCCTCGGGGCAGGCCATGGAGATCGCCTCGGTCTGCCAGCGGCTGAAGACGCCGTACCTCGTCGATCACCCCTCGGCCGACATGATCACCGCGAAGGGGTTCGAGTTCGTGTTCCGGAACAACCCCACCGGCTCGATCTACCCGCAGGCGTTCCTCGACTTCATCTCGAACCACCCCGGCGCCATGCCGAAGTCGGCGGCGGTCGTCTACGACAACACGCTCTTCGGGAAGACCATCGCGACGGCGGCGATGAAGAAGCTCAAGGAGAAGGGCGTGCCGATCGTGGCCAACGAGGCCTACCCGGTGAACACCCTCGACTTCAAGCCGATCATGACGAAGGTGAAGGGCCTGAACCCGGACTACATGCTCATGGTCGCGGTGGCCACCACCGACGCGATCCTGCTCACCCGGCACGCGAAGGAGATGGGGATCCGGCCGCGCGCGTTCGTCGGGTTCGGCGGCGGGTTCGGCGTCGCGGACATGCACACGCAGCTCGGGCCGCTCGCGCAGAACGTCTTCTCCTCGGCGGCGTGGTCGGGCAACACCAACGACCCGAAGGTGAAGGCGTTCTACGACAAGTTCCACACGAAGTACGGCATCTGGCCGCACGAGCACGAGGTGGAGGGCTACTCGGCGATCTACATCCTCGCGGACGCGCTCAAGCGGGCGAAGCTCACCGGCGACCTCGAGAAGGATCGCGACGCGATCCGCCAGGCGCTGCTCGCGACGGACATGACGACCGTCTTCGGGAAGGTGAAGTTCGGGAGCTGGACCGGCCCGCTCGGCGACACGTACACGAACCAGAACGTCTACTCGCCGGAGCACTCCGTGATGGCGCAGTGGAAGGACGGGCAGCTCCTCAACGTCTGGCCGAGGACGTTCGCGGAGACGAGCCTCACCTTCCCGGACCCGCTCGCGATGAAGTGAACATTCAGACCTTCGTCCAGAGCCTCGTGAGCGGCGCCCTGACGGGCTCCCTCTACGCCATGATCGGCGTGGGGCTGACCGTCGTCTTCGGGGTGATGCGCATCATCAACCTCGCCCACGGCGAGATGGTGATGCTCGGCATGTTCGGCGCCTACTGGGGGCAGTCGCTCTGGCGGCTCGATCCGTTCCTCTCGCTGCTCCTCTGGGCGCCGCTCATGTTCGGCGCCGGAATGGCGATCCACCGGTTCCTCCTCCGGCGCGTCGTCCCGGGCGGCGAGCTCAACACCCTGCTCTACACCGCCGGCCTCTCGCTCCTCGTCGCCAACGTCGCGCTCCTCGTCTGGTCCGGCGACTACCGGACGATCACGCTCTCCTACGGCGCCGAGCCCATCCGGCCCCTCGGGATCGCGATCGCCGTGCCGCTCCTCGTCGCCTTCGTCCTCGCCCTCGTCATCACCACCGCGCTCTGGACGTTCCTCATGCGCACCGATCTGGGCCGGGCGATCCGCGCGACGAGCCAGAACGCCGAGGCGGCGATCCTGATGGGCGTCGACGTCGAGCGGGTGGCGGTCGTCACCTTCGGGCTCGGGACCGCGCTCGCCGCGGCCGCCGGCGTCCTCCTCGCGCCCTCGCTCTACCTCTACCCGACCGTCGGCGAGCTCCTCATCGTGAAGTGCTTCGTGATCGTGGTGCTCGGGGGGCTCGGGTCCGTCCCCGGCGCGATCGCGGGTGGGGTGCTGCTCGGCGTGGTCGAGTCGCTCGGGGCCGTGTACGTCTCGAGCACCTACAAGGACGGGATCGGGTTCCTCCTCTTCCTCGGGGTGCTGCTCTACCGGCCGTCGGGGATCTTCGGGGTGGGGCGGTCGTGAGGCGAGCGGCGCCCTGGGTGGCGGCGATCGCCGCGGCGCTCCTCGTGCCCTTCGCCGGGCCGGGCTCGTTCGTCCTCCACGTCCTCATCCTCGTCCTCATGTGGACGACCCTCGGCGCGGCCTGGAACGTCCTCGGCGGGCTCGCCGGACAGGTCTCCTTCGGCCACGCCGCGCTCGTGGGCGTCGGGGCGTACACCACGATGATCCTGTACCTGAAGCTCGGGATCGCGCCGTGGTGGGGCATGCTCGCCGGCGGCGCGGCGGCCGCGCTCGTCTCCCTGCCGATCGGGCTGCTCTGCTTCCGGCTCCGCGGCCCGTACTTCTCGCTCGCGACGCTCGCGGTGGCCGAGATCGTCCGGCTCGTGGCGCTCAACTTCGAGTCGCTCACCAACGGGCCGGTCGGGTTCCTCATCACCGCCCTGCCGCCGCTCCACCTCGGCGGCTGGGCGGTGAACTGGGAGAGCAAGACCCCGTTCTACGTCGCGGCGGTCCTGCTCGCCGCGGCGGCCCTCGTGTCGACGGACTGGGTGAAGGGGTCGCGGCTCGGCGCGTACCTCGTCGCGATCCGCGAGGACGAGGACGCCGCGGAGGCGGTCGGGATCGACACGGTGCGCGTGAAGGTGATCACCCTCGCGCACTCGGCGTTCCTCGCCGGCCTCGGCGGCGGGTTCTACGCGTTCTACTTCCGGTACGTGGATCCCGACGCGGTCTGCAACATCGGCCTCTCGATGGAGATGGTCTTCATCGCGATGGTGGGCGGCCTCGGCACGGTGGGCGGGCCGCTCGTCGGCGCCACGTTCCTGACCGCGGTCGCCGAGGTGGTGCGCGGGCAGCTCGGGCTGGGCCACCTCGTCTTCTACGGGCTCTCCATGATGCTCGTCATCCGCTTCATGCCCGAGGGGATCTGGGGGAGGGTGCACCGCCTGCTGACGCGCCCGAGGGGGGCCGCCGCCGATGTCGCGCTTGGAGGTTGAGCGGCTGTCGGTCAGCTTCGGCGGCGTGCGCGCCGTCCGCGACCTGTCCTTCTCCGTGGCGGAGGGGGAGATCCTCGGCCTCATCGGGCCGAACGGCGCCGGGAAGACCACCGTCTTCAACCTCGTCACCGGGTTCGTCCGCCCGGCCTCCGGGGCGATCCGGCTCGACGGACGGCCGCTCGTGGGGCTCAAGCCGCACGCGGTGGCCCGCCACGGGCTGGCCCGGACGTTCCAGATCGTGAAGCCGTTCCCCCGCCTCTCCGTCCGCGAGAACGTGACGCTCGCGGCCTTCCTCCGCCACCCCGCCCGGCGCGACGCGGAGGCGCACGCGGACGCGGTGCTCGAGCGCGTGGGCCTCGCGCACCGGGTGACCGTCGCCGCGGGGCAGCTGACCCTCCTCGACCAGAAGCGGCTCGAGGTGGCGCGGGCGCTCGCGACGGGGCCGCGGATCCTGCTCCTCGACGAGCCCATGGGCGGCCTCACGCCCGCCGAGGTGGGCCTGGCGTCGGACCTCGTCGCCGGGATCCGCGACGGCGGCGTCACGATCGTGCTCGTCGAGCACGTGATGAAGGCGATCATGCGGATCTCGGACCGCGTCCTCGTGATGAACCAGGGAGAGAAGATCGCGGAGGGGCCGCCGTCGCGGGTCGTCGAGGAGCCGGCCGTGCTCGCGGCCTACTTCGGGAAGAGGCGGGTCGCGTGACCATGCTCGCCGTCGAGGGGCTCGAGGTCGCCTACGGCAACGTGACGGCGCTCTGGGACGCCGCCTTCGACGTCGGCGAGCGGGAGATCGTGGCGCTCGTGGGGGGCAACGGCGCCGGCAAGACGACGACGCTCAAGACGATCTCGGGGCTCCTGCGCCCGCGGCGGGGCGCGGTGCGGCTCGACGGCGAGGACCTGACGCGGCTCCCTCCGGCGGCGGTCGTCGCGCGCGGGGTCGTCCAGGTGCCGGAGGGGCGCCGGCTCTTCGCGGAGATGACGGTGCGGGACAACCTGCTCCTCGGCGCCTACCACCGGGCCGCCCGGCCCCACCAGGCGGAGCGGCTCGAGCGCGTGTTCGAGATCTTCCCGAGGCTGCGCGAGCGGGCGGGGCAGGTGGCGGGCACGCTCTCCGGCGGCGAGCAGCAGATGGTCGCGATCGGCCGCGGGCTGATGGCCGGGCCCCGCCTCCTCATGCTGGACGAGCCGTCGCTCGGGCTCGCGCCGATCATGGTGGAGGAGATGCTCCGGGTGATCGAGGAGATCGCACGGCAGGGCGTGACGGTCCTCCTCGTCGAGCAGAACACCGAGCACGCCCTCGCCATCGCCCACCGCGGGTTCGTGCTGGAGTCGGGGCGGGTGGTGCTCTCAGGCTCCGGGCGGGAGCTGCTCGCCCACCCGCGTGTCCGCGAGGCCTACCTCGGACTGTAGGGGGCCGGCGCGTCGCGCCGGAGGCTCTCCCCGGTGCGGGCGTCGAAGAGGTGCAGCCGCCCCGGGTCGAGCCAGAGCCGCGCCGTCGCCCCGCCGCGGACGCGCGTGGCGGGGTCGAGCGCCGCCACGAGCTGGGTGCGGAGCCCCTCGCCCCCGAGCTCCCGCGCGAGGCCCCTGATGGTGGCCGCGACGTCGTCGCCGGGCGCGTCGTAGGGCACGTACGCGAGCTGCTGGGGACCCAGCCACTCCGTCGCGTCCACCGCCGCCTCGAAGGTCGTCCCCCGGCGCAGCGTCTCGGGACCGAGGAGGGCCGCGTCGGCGAGGTCCTCGGGGCGGAGGCCGGCGATGACCGGCGCGCCCGGCGGGAGCGGCGCGGCGAGGCCGGCCGGCGCGGGCACCCGCGCGAACGGGAGCACGAGGTGGCCGTCCTCCACCGTCGCCGGCACGAGGTTCATCGCCGGCGCGCCGACGAAGGCGGCGACGAACGCGTTCGCCGGGCGCTCGTACAGCGCCCGTGGCCGATCCACCTGCTGCAACCTGCCGCGGCGCAGCACGGCGACCCGGTCGCCCAGGGTCATCGCCTCGACCTGGTCGTGGGTGACGTAGACCATCGTCGCTCCCAGGCGGCGCTGCAGGCGCGCGATCTCGACCCGCACCTGCCCGCGGAGCTTCGCGTCGAGGTTCGAGAGCGGCTCGTCGAAGAGGAACCCGCGGGGCTCCCGGACGATCGCGCGCCCCATCGCGACGCGCTGGCGCTGTCCGCCGGAGAGCTGGCCCGGCTTGCGGTCGAGGAGCGGGCCGAGCTCGAGGAGGCCGGCGACCTCCGAGACCTTCCGCCGGACCTCGGCGTCGGCGCGGCGGCGGTCGAGGCGCAGCGGGAACGCGAGGTTCTCGAAGACGGTCAGGTGCGGGTACAGCGCGTAGCTCTGGAACACCATGGCGAGGTCGCGCGCGCGCGGCTCCAGCTCGTTCGCGCGCACCTCGCCGATGCGGAGCTCCCCGGCGGTGAGGTCCTCGAGCCCGGCGATCATCCGGAGCACCGTCGACTTCCCGCAGCCGGACGGCCCGACGAGGACGACGAGCTCGCCGTCGGCGACCGCGAGGCTCACGTCGTCCACCACCGGCGGCGCGCCCGGCGCGAAGCGCTTCGACACGTGGTGGAGCGAGATCGACGCCATCGTCAGCCCTTCACGGCGCCGGACGTGAGCCCCGAGACGATCCGCCGCTGGAAGACCAGGACGAGCGCGACGACGGGCACGGTCACCACCACCGCCGCCGCCGCGATCGAGGCGGCGGGGTGCTGGAACTGCGAGGCGCCGGTGAAGAACGCGAGCGCCGCGGGCACCGTGCGCGCGCGGTCCGTCGAGGTGAGCGAGATGCCGAACACGAAGTCGTTCCAGGCGAACAGGAACGTGAGGATCGCCGCGGTCGCGACGCCCGGCGCGGCGAGCGGGACCATCACCTCGCGGAACGCCTGCCACCGCGTCGCGCCGTCCATGATCGCCGCCTCCTCGAGCTCCCAGGGGAGCTGGCGGAAGTGGGCGGTCAGCACCCAGATCGACAGCGGCAGCGTGAACGAGAGGTAGGGGATGGCGAGGCCGGGCCACGTGTCGTACAGACCCACCGTCCGCCACAGCTCGAAGAGGGGGCCGACGATCGAGATGACCGGGAACATGGCGACCGCGAGCGCCGTCCCGAGCACCCAGCGCCGACCGGGGAACTCGAGCCGGGCGATCGCGTACGCGGCGAGGGCGGCGAGCACGACCGACACGCCCGTGGACATGAGCGAGATCCCGATCGAGTTGCGCAGCGCCGCCGTGAACAGCGGGGTCCGGAAGACGGCGCGGTAGTTCTCGAGCGTCCAGTCCGACGGGAGGAACCTTCGCGCGTGGACGTCGTCGCCGCGCTTCAGGGAGAGCGAGACGATCCAGGCGACCGGCGCGAGCGCGTAGGCCACCACGAGGAGCGTGGCCGCCGTCCAGCCGAGCCGCGCCGCGCGGCGAGTCACCGCGCGCCCCGGACACCGGCGAGGTCCACCCGGGCCCCCTTCACGATCGCCACCGCGATCAGGAGGACCGACAGGAACAGCAGGACCGACACCGCCGACCCGAGGCCGAGCGCGGTGCGGACGATCACCTGGCGGTACGCGAGGAAGGAGACCGACTCCGTCCGCTGCGCGCCGGCGGTCATGACGAAGACGCCGTCGAACACGCGGTACGCGTCGAGCGTGCGGAACAGCACGGCCACGGCGATCGCGGGCCGCATCGCGGGGAGCGTCACCCGCCAGAGGCGCTGCCAGGCGGTGGCGCCGTCCATCCGCGCCGCCTCCCAGAGCTCCTCGGGGACCTGCGCGAGCCCCGCGAGCAGGAGCAGCGAGACGAAGGGGGTCGTCTTCCAGATCTCCGACGCGCAGAGCACGGCGAGCGCCGACCAGCGGTGTCCGAACCAGGCGAAGTCGCCCAGCCCGAGCCAGCCGTTCACGAACCCGGTCTCGCTCGAGAAGGCGAACCGCCAGCCGAAGGCCGACACGACGGAGACGATGCCGTAGGGCACGAGGATCGCCGTGCGCACGACCCGGCGCCCGAACGCGATCCGGTGCATCGCCAGCGCGAGCGCCAGGCCCGCGACGAGCTCGACCGAGACGGTGACGATCGTGACGAGGACGGTCGTCCTCACGTCCTGCCACCAGAGCGGATCGGCGAGCACGACCGCGTAGTTCCGGAGCCCCACGAACTCCCGCGCGGACGCGTTCGTGAGGCGGTAGCTGAACAGCGAGAGCCACAGCGCCTGCAGCATCGGGAACGCGGTCACGACGAGCATCGCCGCGGTCGCGGGGGCCGCGAGCGCCCACCCCGCGCGCCGCTCGCGCTGCCGGGTCCGGCCGGTGGTCACAGCAGCACGCGGTCCTGGAGCACCGCGACCACGAGCCGCGCCGCCTCCGCTGGCGTCCGCTCCGGCTCGACCTCCGCCGGGGGGTGGAACGTCCGGACCGTGGCCGCGCTCACGTCGACGTAGTACGGCGTCCGGGGGCGGGGCTCCGCCTCGTCGATGCTCGAGCGGATGAGGTCGGCCATCGGGTACCGCTCCCGCACGCGCGGATGGTCGTAGACCGCGCCGCGCGCGACCGGGATGTTGGCGTCGAGCATGTACGCGGTCTGGCTCTCGAGGGAGGACAGGCAGCCCGCGGCCTCGACGGCGAGGGCGGCGCGTCGGCTGAACGCGCTCACCGCGAGGCCGATCCCTCCGAGGGGAGGGCGGCTCGGCAGGTCCGGCCGGACGCGGGGGTACCGCGCCCAGCCGATGTCCTCGAGCACCGCGGGCGCGAGCGCGCCGGTGGCGACCGCCTCCCGGGCGGCGCCGTAGACGTAGGGCCAGTTGGTCATGAACGCGCCGCGCGCGCCCTGGAACGCCGCGCGCGCGACCTCCTCGTCCGCCGTCGCGAGCGCGGGGTTCGC
>JAHWYA010000301.1 GCA_020028115.1 Anaeromyxobacter sp. | reverse complement strand
GGCGCGCATCAAGGCCTAGTTCATCCGGGCGCCGCCGCCCGCGGTGAGCGCGGCCGGCGTCCCGAGCAGCTCCGCGAGCCGGGCGGCGAGCCGGCGCGGCCGCAGCCCGCCCGAGGGCGCGACGAAGATCGTGTCGTCGCCCGCGATCGTCCCGAGCACCTCCGGGATCTGCGCGAGGTCGATCGCGCGCGCGATGGCGTTCGCGCTCCCCGGGTGCGTCCGGATGACGACGAGCGAGGGATTCGCCGAGATCTCCGCGACGAGCCCGCGGAGCGCGCCGAGGCCGCCCGTACCGGCCTGGACGCCGTCGGAGAGCTCGTAGACCGTCCCGCCCTCGGGGCGGGAGACCCGGCGCGCGCCGAGCCGGGCGAGGTCGCGCGAGAGGGTCGCCTGCGTGGCGCGGAACCCGGCCGCGGCGAGCGCGGACAGGAGCTCCTCCTGCGTCCCGATCCGGCGCGTCCGGATGATGCGCGCGACGGCGTCGCGGCGGCGGTCGGCGGAGGTCATCACAAAACCGGGCCCTTCTGCACGAGGGAGCCGACGCCGCGGTCGGTGAACAGCTCCGCGATCACCGTGTGTGGCTGCCGGCCGTCGAGCACGTGCACCCGCTCGACGCCGCCGGAGAGCGCGGCGAGGATCGACTGCGCCTTCCACTTCATGCCGCCCGTGATCCCGCCCGCCGCCATCCGCGTGGTGAGATCCGGCACCGTGAGCTGCCGGACGAGGTCCCCGTCGGGCGCGGACTCGAGGATGCCCGGCACGTCGGTGAGGTAGATGAGCTTCTTCGCGCCGAGCGAGACCGCGATCGCGGCGGCGACCTCGTCGGCGTTGATGGAGAGGCTCGACCCGTCGTCGACGAGGCCGATCGGCGAGATGACGGGGACGTAGCCGCCGTCGAGGAGCATCCGCAGGAACTTCTCGTTCACCTCGACGACGTGCCCGACGTGGCCGAGGTCGCGGCCGGACTCGTGCTGGATCTTCTCGGCGCGGAGGAGCCGGCCGTCCTTGCCCGAGAGCCCCACGGCGCCCGCGTTCCGGGCGTTCAGGAGCGCGACGAGCTCCTGGTTCACCTTTCCGGTGAGGACCATCTCGACGACGGGCAGGCTCTGGGCGTCCGTCACCCGCATCCCGTCGATGAACTCGCTCCGCTCGCCGAGCTTCTCGAGCGTCTTCGTGATCTCCGGCGCGCCGCCGTGGACGACCACGGGCTTCAGCCCGACCTTCTTGAGGAGCGTCACGTCCTCGGCGAAGGCCTCCTTGAGGCTGTCCTTCACCATCGCCGCCCCGCCGTACTTGATGACGGCGATCTGGCCGGAGAAGGCGGCGATGTACTTCAGCGCCTCGACGAGGAGCGCCTTCTTGAGGGCGGGCGTGTAGTGCGAGACGCGGTCGTCCTTCGCGACCCCCCCGTCCGCCTTCTGGTAGATGAGCGAGGTGTAGTCGGCGTTGATCTTCACGTAGTCATAGGAGAGATCGCACCCCCACGCGGTCGCGCGGGCGCTCCCCTGCTGGAGATCGACGAGGACGTCGATCCGGCTCTCCCGCATCCGGGCCCGCAGCGCCTCCCGGTCGAGCTCCACCGGCGCGCCGCGCGCGAACACCGTCACCCCCTGCAGGAGCACCCGCGCAAGGAACGGATCGACGTTCCAGCCCTGCGCCCCGGCGCGTGCGCCCACGGTCGCGAGGATCCGGCCCCAGTTCGGATCGGCGCCGAACACCGCCGCCTTCACGAGGGGGGAGGAGGTGATCGCGAGGGCGCACTCCCGCGCGATCGCGTCGGTGGGGGCGCCCGTTACGACGACCTCCATCATCTTGGTCGCGCCCTCGCCGTCCGCCGCCATCGCCCGCGCCAGCTCCCCGAAGAGGTCGGTGAGCGCGGCCTCGAGGACGTCGAGATCCGGGCCGGGCTCGGCGATGCGCGCGTTCCCCGCGAGGCCGTTCGCGAGCGCGAGCACGCAGTCGTTCGTCGACATCTCGCCGTCGACCGAGACCATGTGCAGCGTCTTCTGCACCGCGCGGCCGAGGACCTCCTGCAGGAGCTTCGGCGTCACCGCCGCGTCGGTCGTGACGAGGACGAGCGTCGTCGCGAGCTGCGGCGCGAGCATCCCCGAGCCCTTGCATAGCGCCGAGACGACCGCGGTCTTCCCGCCGAGGGTCACCTCCCGCGCGGCCATCTTCGGCCGCGTGTCGGTGGTCATGATCGCCTCGGCCGCGAGGTCCGGGTGGTCGCCGAGCTGCTCGACGAGCCCCGGGAGCGCGGTGACGATCTTCATCGCCGGGAGCCGCGCGCCGATGACGCCGGTCGAGGCGGAGAGGACCGCGCGCTTCTGGACGCCGAGGGCGTCGGCGACCGCGCTGCGGATCACCGAGACGTCGTCGAGCCCGGCCGGGCCGGTGAGCGCGTTCGCGTTCCCGGAGTTGGCGACGATCGCGCGCATGCCCTCGGCGGGCACGCGGGGGCGGGCGTCCTGGACCGGCGCGGCGGCGGCGCGGTTGATCGTGAAGAGGCCCGCGGCGGCGGCGGGGTGGTCGGAGACGACGAGCGCGAGGTCGCGGCGCGACGGCTTGAGGCCGCACGCGACGCCGCCGAACCGGAAGCCCTTCGGGATCTTCATGGCGCCTCCCTCACCCGCCGAGGAGATCGAGGCCGGTCGTCTCCGGCCAGCCGAGCGCGGCGTTCGCGGCCTGGATCGCCTGCCCGGCGGCCCCCTTCACGAGGTTGTCGATCGCGGACACCGCGACGACGACGCCCGCGCGCGCGTCCACCGCGAGCCCGACGTGGCACCGGTTCGTGTGGAGCACGTCCTTCACGTTCACCTTGTCGGGCGCGAGGACGCGCACGAACGGCTCGTCCGCGTACGCCGCGCGCAGCGCGTCCGCGAGCCCCGCGGGCGGCGCGCCCTCGAGCCGGATCGTGATGGTCGCGAGGATGCCGCGCCGGATGGGGACGAGGACCGGCGTGAAGGAGATCGGGCCGCAGGCGCCGGCGTAGCGCGCGACCGTCTGCTCGATCTCCGGCACGTGCTGGTGCTTGCCGAGCCGGTACGCGCGGAGGTCGTCCGCGACCTCGACGAAGCTGTAGTCCTCGCTCGCCTTCCGTCCGGCGCCGGACACGCCGGAGAGCCCGGTCACGGCGATGCCGCCGGAGAGCCCGAGCCCCGCCTTGACGAGCGGCGCGAGCGCGAGCGCGATCGAGGTCGCGTAGCAGCCCGGGTTCGTGACGAGCCTCGCGCCGGCGAGCTTCCCGCGGGCGAGCTCGGGGAGGCCGTAGCGCGCCTCGGCGAGGAGCGCCGGGGCCGGGTGCGCGAACCCGTACCAGGCCGGGTAGGCGGCGGGATCCTCGAGCCGGAAGGCGCCCGAGAGATCGACCACCCGCGCGCCCTTCGCGAGGAGCTTCGGCGCGAGGTCGGCCGAGACCTCGGCGGGGGTCGCGAGGAACACGACCTCCGCGTCGGCGCGCTCGCCCTCGGCGAGGGGGCGGTAGCGGAGGGCGGCGGCGGGCCCGTCGAGGGGCACCCGGCTCCCGGCGACCTCGTCGGACCAGCGGTCCGAGTAGAGCGACGCGAGCCGGAGGTGCGGGTGGCGGGCGAGCAGGCGGGTCAGCTCGAGCCCGGTGTACCCGGAGGCGCCGATGACCGCGGCCGGATGGCTATGCATGGACATGCATAAACATTCATACCGCCGGGGTTGTCAAGCGCCAGGAAACACGAGGGCCGGCGGCTCGCGCCGCCGGCCCTTGGATGCCCAGGAGAGGATTCGAACCTCCACGGTTTTGAAGCCGCCAGACCCTGAATCTGGTGCGTCTACCAGTTCCGCCACCTGGGCGAAGGGCCCCTCATTAGCCTCCGCCCCGGGAGGTGTCAAGGCGCGTCCCCGACGTTTCCTCACGCCTGCGCGCGCCCCCGACTACAATCGCCGGCCCACGGAGGCACCATGCTCGTCGCCGTCGCCATCTCGCTCCTCGTCGTCGCCCAGGTGTCCGGGCCGCCCAGGCTCGTCGGCCCGGACGACCCGCCGCCCGAGGCGGCGGGCGCGCCCGCCGAGACGGCGCCGCCGCCCCCGGGAGACGTGGCCTCGGCGCAGGCGCAGCCCG
>JAHWYA010000300.1 GCA_020028115.1 Anaeromyxobacter sp. | reverse complement strand
GCTCCTCTTCGCCTGCTCGGCGGCGGGGTCGGTGCTGGCGCTCGTCTTCATCAAATCGACGACGGAGGAGCTCCGCCGGGTCTCCGAGCTCCACCGCATCGAGGAGATGCGGCAGCACCTCGTCATCGCGATCCAGGGGGCGCAGTCCGACCTCTTCACCGTGAACACCGCCCTCGGCCAGAAGGCCGACCAGATCACGGACAACATCTTCGCGCTGGAGCGCGCCGCGAAGGCGTGCACCGGCTGCCACCACTCGCCCCAGATGACCGCGCGCCTCGAGGGCGTGCGCCAACTCATCTCCGAGTACCAGACGGCGCTCAGCTACTACATGACCGCGTCCGCGAACAAGGAGCGGATCGCGACGCTGAAGCTCGAGGCCGCGTCCATGGCGGCCGAGCTGCTGCGGACGACCGAGGACATGGCGGTCCAGGCCTCGAGGCAGTCGGCGGAGCGCTCCGAGGCGGCCCTCCGCCGCTTCGACCAGGCGCGGGCGATCCTGACGGTCACCCTGCTCGTCACCTTCTTCGTCGCCGTCGGGATCGCGGTCCACCTCGCCACCTCGATCACGCGCCCGGTGGAGGCGCTCGTGCGGGCGACACGCGCCATCCGCGCCGGGCAGCTCGGCTTCTCGCTCGAGCTCCGGGACCGGACGGAGCTCGGCGAGCTCGCCGCCCACTTCAACTCGATGAGCGCGGCCCTCCGCGACGGCTACGCGGCGCTCCAGGGCGAGATCGAGGAGCGCAAGCGCGCGGAGGAGCGGCTCCTCTTCGACGCCTTCCACGACGCGCTCACCGGGCTGCCGAACCGGGCGCTCTTCCTCGACCGGCTCAAGCACGTCATCGAGACCGCGAGCCGGAACCCCGACCAGATGTACGCGGTCCTGTTCCTGGACCTCGACCGGTTCAAGGTCGTGAACGACACGCTCGGCCACCTCGTGGGCGACCACCTCCTCGTCTCCGTCGGCGAGCGGCTCGCCGCGTGCCTGCGCCCGGGCGACACCGTGGCGCGGCTCGGCGGCGACGAGTTCGGCATCCTGCTCGACCGGATCGGGGACGCCGCCGGGGCGACGCAGGTCGCGGACCGGGTGCTGAAGTCGCTCACGAAGGCGATCGACGTGGACAGCCACGAGCTCTTCGTGACCTGCTCGATCGGGGTCGCCCTGCGCTCGCCGCGCTACCAGCGGCCGGAGCAGGTGCTCCGCGACGCGGACATCGCGATGTACCAGGCGAAGACCAAGGGGAAGGCCTGCTCCGAGGTCTTCGACGCGGAGATGCACGGGAGCGTCGTCGACCGGCTGCAGCTCGAGTCGGACCTGCGCCGCGCCGTCGAGCACGGCGACGACTTCCTCCTCCACTACCAGCCCATCGTCGCGCTCCGCACCGGCAAGCTCATCGGCGTCGAGGCGCTCGTCCGCTGGAACAAGCCCGGCCGCGGCCTCCTCGACGCCGCCGAGTTCGTCCCGCTCGCGGAGGAGAGCGGGATCGTGGTGCCGCTGGGGGAGTGGGTGTTCCGGACGGCCTGCGCCCAGCTCCGGAGCTGGCAGGACCGGGTGCCCGCCCTCGCCGGCGTGACCCTGTCCGTCAACGTCTCGGGCCAGCAGTTCCGGCGCCCCGAGTTCGTCGAGGGCTTCCGGGCGCGCGTGCGGGAGGCGGGCGTCGACCCGCGCCTCGTCGCCATCGAGGTGACCGAGGCCGTGATCATGGACGAGGTCGAGGCGTCCGCCGCGAAGCTCGCGCGGCTGCGCGAGCTCGGGATCCAGATCCACGTCGACGACTTCGGGACCGGCTACTCGTCGCTGTCGTACCTGCACCGGTTCCCGATCAGCGCCGTGAAGATCGACCGCTCCTTCGTCGCCGGGCTGCCGGATCACCCCGAGAGCGAGGAGGTCATCAAGGCGATCGTCTCCATCGCCGAGAGCCTCGACTTCGACGTCATCGCCGAGGGCGTCGAGACCCCGGCGCAGACCGCGAAGCTCGAGGACCTCCGCTGCCGCTACGCGCAGGGCCACCTCCTCGCGAAGCCCATGGGGGCGGTCGAGCTCGAGGCCTGGGCGGCGACCTCCCGGGCGCGCAGCGTCGCCTGATCGGGACCCGTCCGCGGCACGACCCCGAGTCCGCAACCGCCCGTAAGGGCTTGGTTTTCCGCTGGTCGGTTCGTTGACCCCCCGGCGCACCCGGCCCTATACTCCTGGAGCGTCGCGGCTTTTCAGGAAGGCCCCTCGAGCACCCCCCGCCGATCCCACCTTTGAGCGCACCCAGCCTCGACGACCAGATCCGCTCGCACCTCGAGACCCTCGAGGCCGCGCCGGGCGATCTGCGGGCGTTCCAGGCGCCCGAGACGCTCTACGAGGGCGCCTCCCGCTGGGAGGACCTCATCGCGCTCTACGAGGGGCGCGCGCGCGTCGTCCGCGAGCCGGGCGCGCCGCTCCTCGCGCGCGCCGCGAACCTCGCCCACACCAAGCTCCGCAACGTCGCGCGCGCCGAGGAGCTCTACCGCCAGCTCCTGCGGGCCGATCCGGCCCACCCGGAGGCGCTCCGGTCGATGATCGACCTCCTCGAGGAGCGCGCCGACTGGCCCGCCCTGGCGTCCGCGCTCGAGCGGGAGGCCAGCGCCGCGAAGGATCCCCGCGCGGCCGCGCGCGCCACCCTCCGGCTCGGCCGCGTCCACGAGGAGCGGCTCGGGCGGCGCGACCGGGCCGCGCTCCTGTACGTGCGCGCCTGCCGCCTCGATCCGTCCCTCGAGGAGGCTCGCGCGCGGGGGCTCGCGTGCTTCTCGGGGCTCCGCCGCTTCGGGCAGGCGAAGCGGATGCTCGACGCGGTGCGCGACGGCGGCGGCGACCCGAAGGCGCTCGCGGCCGAGTACGCCCGGCTCGGGGCCGCCCTCGTCGAGGAGCCGCTCGAGCACGACCTCGCGATGGACGCCCTCATCGAGGCGACGGCCCTCGACCGCGCCGCCCCCGGGGCGGCCCAGGCTCGCGAGCGGCTCAAGGCGTTCCCCCGGACCTGGCGGGACGAGGCGCGCGCCCTGGAGGAGGCCGCCGCGCGCACCGACGACCGGCGCGAGGCGTCGCGGCTCCAGCTCCGGCTCGCGCAGCTGCACGCCGCCTACGATCCCGAGGGGCTCGCCCGCGGCCTCGAGCGGATCGACCGCGCCTGGGCGCTCGCGCCCGGCGACCCGTTCGCGCTCGCGCTCCTCGCCCGGTTGTACGCGGAGCGCGGCGATCACCGCGGCCACGTCGACGCCCTCGCGCGCCTCGCCGCCGGGACGCGGGACCGCGCCGCGCTCGTCGCGCTGCACCTCGAGATGGCGTGCCTCGACCTCGTCCGCTTCGGGGACGTCGAGAGCTCGCTCGCCGCCCTCGGGAAGGCGCTCGAGCTCGATCCGGCCTGCGAGGCCGCGGCGCTCCAGGTCTTCGAGCACCACGCCGACGCGGGGCGCTTCGCGGACGCGCTCGGCGTGCTCGAGCGCCACCTCGCCGCCGCGCCGGAGAAGCCGGCGCACGCGCTCCTCCGCGTGCGCGCTGCCCAGCTCGCGCGAGAGAAGCTCGGCGATCCCACCCGCGCGCGCCGCCACCTCGAGGCGGCGCTGCGCGAGGATCCGGGGGACGGCGCCGCGGCCGCCGCGCTCGCGCCGCTCCTCGCGGAGGCGGGCGAGTGGGCGCCGCTCGCGGCGCTGCTCGAGACCTCCGCCGCGCTGGCGCAGGACCCGCAGGAGCGCATCCGCCTCCTCGAGAAGCTCGCCGAGGTCCAGCAGGAGCGGCTCGGCCGCCCGCGCGACGCGCTCCGGACGCTCTCGCGCGCCCTCGCCCTCGACCCCTCCCGCGCGGCGACGCGCAAGGCGATGGAGGGCGCCGCGGCCCGCGCGGACGCGTTCCTCGACCTCGCCCGCGCCTACCACTCCGCCGCGGACGGGGTCCCGGACCTCCGGACGCGCAAGACGCTCCTGCGCCGCACCGCCGAGATCCTCGACCGCGACCTCGGCAAGCCCGAGGAGGCGGTCCGCGCGTGGAAGGCGCTCGTCGCGGCCGACCCGGAGGACCGCGGCGCCGCCGCCGCCCTCGAGGCGTGCATGGGGCGCGCGGGGCAGCAGGAGGAGCTCGC
>JAHWYA010000299.1 GCA_020028115.1 Anaeromyxobacter sp. | reverse complement strand
AACGGCGCGAGCCCTCGGTGTTCACAGGAACCGCTTCGAGAACGCGCGCGGCAGCAGCTCACCGAGCGTCGTCTCCACCCGCCGGCCACCCTTCCCCGCGAGCACCACCGGCAGGTCTGCCCCGCCGAACTCGGCGAGCGTCTGCAGGCACGCGCCGCACGGCGGCGTCGGCTCGTCGGTCCCCGACGCGACCGCGACCGCGGCGAGGCGCCGCGCCCCCGACGCGACGGCGGCGCCGACCGCGACGCGCTCCGCGCAGAGCGTGAGCCCGTAGCTCGCGTTCTCGACGTTCGCGCCCGCGTGGACCTCACCGTCCGCGAGCACCGCCGCGCCCACCCGGAAGCGCGAGTACGGCGCGTGGGCGTTCCGGCGCGCGCGGCGGGCAATGGTGACGAGGTCGGCGAGCGGCCGCTTCGCCACCGCTAGCCTCCCTGGAGGTAGCGGGCGATCGCGAGCTCCGCCTCGAGGGGGATCTCGACGAACTTCACGTGCGCGCCGAAGCGCGGCCCCTCGCGCGAGATCCGCAGCACCTCGCCGACGGCGCGGATCTCGTGACGCCCGCCCGGCACGAGGAACCGCACCTCGAGCCGGCTCCCCACGGGCGGGTGGAACGCGTCGAACCAGACGCCGCCGAGGGCGAGGTTTCCGTGGAACGGCTCGAAGGAGCCGCCCAGCGCCGAGTCGCGGACGAGGAGCTCGATCGGCACGCGCTGGCTGTCGCGCCGGTCGTCGTCCGACACCGCGGCCGGCGCCGGCTCCTGCCGCTGCTCCGGGGCGTCCTCGCGCTTCTGCGGAAGGGCCTGCTTCTCTTCGGCGACCATGGGGAGGGAGGCTACTGCGCCGCGCCGCGGGGTTCAACGCGCGGCGCGGGCGAGGAACCCGGTCACGAGGGCCGTGAGGCGCGCCTCGACCCGCGCCCCGGTCGCCTGGACCTCCTCGTGGGTCAGCGTCCTCCGGGCGAGCCCGGCCGCGAGGTTCGTCACGACCGAGATCCCGACGACGCGTACCCGCATGTGACGGGCGGCGATCACCTCGGGCACGGTCGACATGCCGACGACGTCCGCGCCGAGCGCGCGGAGCATCCGGATCTCGGCGGGCGTCTCGTACGACGGACCGAGCATGCAGGCATAGACGCCGGATCGCAGCGGGAGGTCCTGCGCGCGCGCGACCTCGTCGAGCAGGGCGCCGAGCGCGGGGTCGTACGCCTCGGTGAGGTCGGGGAAGCGCGTCCCGAGCCGGTCGTCGTTCTCCCCCACGAGCGGGTTCAGGCCGGAGAGGTTCAGGTGGTCGGTGATGCGGACGAGGTCCCCCGGCCCGAAGGACGGGTTCACGCCGCCCGCGGCGTTCGTGACGAGGAGGAGCTTCACCCCGAGGCCGCAGAGCACCCGCGCGCCGAAGGCGACGTCCTCCGCGCTCCAGCCCTCGTAGCCGTGGGCGCGCCCCTGCATCGCGACCACCGGGATCGGGCCGCCGTCCGCGGGGAGGTCGCCGACGACGAGGCGCGCGTGGTGGCCGGGCACCTTCGAGACGGGGAAGCCCGGGATCTCCGCGTACGGGATCACCACCGCGCGCTCGAGGCGGTCGGCGAGCCCGGCGAGCCCCGAGCCGAGGACGATGCCCGCGGCGGGGCCCGCGTCCGTGCGGCCGCGCACCCAGGCGAGGGCGTACGAGAGCCGGGTCGACAGGTCCGCGCGCTTGGTCATGACACACCTCGTCTCGTCGTTCAGGAGAGCCGCTCGAGGATCAGCGGCGGCGGCGCCGCCGGCGCGTCGCCGAGCCGGAAGGCGGGGAGGAGGCGCGCCGAGACCCGGTCCCGGGGCTCGCTGCGGTCGCCCTCGTGGACCGTGCAGAGCGGGTCTCCGACCTCCACCCGGTCGCCGATGCGGCGGTGGACCAGGAGCCCGACCGCCGGATCGACGCGGTCCTCGATCCGCGCGCGCCCGGCGCCGAGCGCCACCGCCGCGAGGCCGATCGCCTCCGCGTCGATCTCGCGCACGAACCCCGCCGCCGCGGCGGGGACGTCCCACGTCCGCGGCGCCCGCGGCAGCCTGCCGGGATCCCGGATCGCGGCGGGATCGCCGCCCTGCGCCGCGACGATCTCCTCGAGCTTCGCGAGGCCGCGGCCGTCGCCGATCGCCGCCTCGACCGCGGGCCGCGCGGCGGGCGCGTCCGCGGCGACCCCGCCGAGGACGAGCATCTCCGCGGTGAGCGCGACGGTCACCTCGCGCAGGTCCGGCGGGCCGCCGCCGCGGAGCAGCTCCACCGTCTCGGCCACCTCGAGCGCGTTCCCGACCGCGCGCCCGAGCGGCTGGGACATGTCGGTGAGCAGCGCGGAGACGCGCTTGCCGAAGCCGCGCCCGATCGCGGCGAGCGTGCGGGCGAGGGCCCGCGCGTCGTCCCGGGTCTTCATGAACGCGCCGGACCCGACCTTCACGTCGAGGACGAGCGCGTCGATCCCCTCGGCGAGCTTCTTCGACATGATGGACGCGGCGATGAGCGGGATCGACTCGACCGTCGCCGTCACGTCGCGGAGCGCGTAGAGCTTCTTGTCCGCGGGGGCGAGGCGCGCGGTCTGCCCGACGAGGCAGGCCCCCACCTCGCGGACGAGGGCGCGGAACCGGTCCACCGGGAGGTCGGTGCGGAAGCCCGGGATCGCCTCGAGCTTGTCGAGCGTCCCGCCGGTGTGGCCGAGCCCGCGCCCGGAGATCATCGGCACCCTCACGCCGCACGCGGCGGCGAGCGGCGCGAGCGCGAGGGAGACCTTGTCCCCGACCCCGCCGGTGGAGTGCTTGTCCACCTTCGCGCCCGGCACGTCGGAGAGGTCGAGCACGTCGCCGGAGCGGAGCATGGCGCCGGTGAGCGCCCCCACCTCCGCCTCGTCCATCCCTCGGAAGAAGACCGCCATGCAGAAGGCGGCCATCTGGTACTCCGGGACCTCGCCGCGCGTGAACCCGTCGACGAGCGCCGCGATCTCGGCGGCCGGGACGGCCCGGCCGTCCCGCTTCGCGTGGATCACCTCGTACGGGCGCATGGGCCTCAGCCTAGCCGAGCTCCGCGCGCGGGGCCTCGTCGATCTCGATCGGGGCCGGACACGGCGCGGACCTCACCAGAGGATCGAGTCCACCATCTCGTCGACCATGTCGCCGAGCTTGTCGATCCCGTGGGACTTCGACAGGAACCCGTCGGCGCCCGCCTGCTCCGCGATCTCCTGCAGCTCGTCGTCGCCCTTCGAGCTGAAGAGGATGATCGGGATCTTCTCGGTGTGGAAGTCCTGCTTGAGGACCCGCACGATGTCCTTCCCCGAGATGTCCGGCATCATGAGGTCGGTGAGGATGATCTCGGGCTGGAACTGGTCGAGCTGGGACTGGAACTCGAGCAGGTTCGACGCGATCGCGACCTTGTAGCCCCGCTCCTCGAGCACGGCCTTCTCCATCTCGAGGGTGATGGTCGAGTCGTCGAGCAGGAGGATGCGCTTCTTCTCGGCCATGGTGGTCACAGCGCGGCGAGCGCGTACTCCGCCGCGCGGGCGAAGGCGGCCCCGTCCTCGGGGGTGTCGGGATAGTAACCCAGGAACGCCTGGCGCTTTCCGGCGGGACGCCGCTTGAACGCGTCGAGGGCGTTGCGGTAGGCGAGCCGGGCGCGGTTCGGGTCCTTCTGCGCCTCGCGGCACCGCCCGAGCCAGTAGTGCGCGAGGGTGAGATCGGGGTCGAGGAAGAGGGCGCGCGACAGCTCGAGCGCGGCCCCGTCGGCGTCCGCGCCCTGGAGCAGGTGGATGGCGTAGAAGAGGTGCGCCTCGGCCGACAGCGGCTCGATCTGGAGCGCCGCCTGGTAGCAGGCGCGCGCGCGGTCGGGCTGGCGCAGGATCCCGTACAGGTTCGCGAGCGTGAGCCGGACCGCGAGGTCCTCCCCCGCGCGCTCGAGGAGCCGCTCGAGGAGCTCGCGCGCGGCGCCGAACCGCCCCTCCGCGAAGAGGGCGACGGCGCCGTCGAGGAACTCCTGGGGGGCGAGCGGCGGGGAGCCGGGGCCGCGGTCGGACGGGCGCGCGGGCGGGCGCTGATCGCCGCGGGGGCCGGAGGCGGCGGAGCGCTGGGCGGACGCGGGC
>JAHWYA010000298.1 GCA_020028115.1 Anaeromyxobacter sp. | reverse complement strand
CGACGAGGAGCGCGGCGAAGAGCGCGGCCCCGGCCAGCACGACTCCGAGGAACCGGCGCTCGTACCTGAGGTGCATGAAGAAGAGCGCGACGAGGGTCGCCTTGGCCGTCGCGACGCCGAGCGCGATGACGACGTTCGCCCGGCCCAGGTCGACGTGCGAGAGGGCCACGGTCGCCGCGGTGAGCGCGAGGAGCGCGGCGGCGGTGCCGACGAGCACCCGCGGCGGGAGGGCGTGCGGCGCGGCGGGGCCGGATGCGGCCGGGGTGGGGGCGTTCACGGGCGGCTCCGTCAGATCAGGTAGAAGAGCGGGAAGAGGTAGATCCAGACGAGATCGACGAGGTGCCAGTAGAGCGCCACGGCGTCGACGGGCGCGTAGTAGCCGGGCCCGAAGTGCCCCGCGCGCGCGCGCCGCAGGATCCAGCCGAAGAGCCCGATGCCGGCGAGCACGTGGATCCCGTGGAGCCCGGTCATCAGGTAGTAGATCGCGAAGAAGGTGCCGAGGTGCCTCGGCGCCGGGAGCGCGCGTGCCGCGTCTGGCAGGCTCGCCAGGATCGCGGCGGAGGGCCGGTAGGAGGTCCCCCAGCCGACGCCGTGGTGCAGCTTGTGCGAGTACTCGAGGTACTTCACCACCATGAACGTGGCCGCGAGCGCGATCGTGACGAGGATCGCGAGCTCGAGCCCGCGCCGCCGCCCGAGCTGGGCGAGCCGCACCGCCCACGCCGCCGAGAGGCTGCTCCCGATGAGGACGACGGTGTTGAGCGCGCCGAGGCGCCAGTCGAGGAAGTGGTGCGCGTAGCGGAAGAGCTCCGGGTGGTTCCCCCGGAACACCGCGTACGCGGTGAAGAGCCCGCCGAAGAAGAGGACCTCGCTCGCGAGGAAGAGCCAGATGCCGAGCCTGGCCGTGTCCTGCTGCGCGGCCAGGTCCTCGAAGTGGTGGGCGAGGAACGGCGACCGCCCGGCGGAGGCCGCGTCCGGCGAGGGGGCCCGCGACGGCGCGCTCACGGCGTCCCCTCCCGGACCCAGCCCTCCTCCTCGGAGACGAACCTGAGGCCCGCGTAGTCGTACGGTCGCGGCGCCCGCGGCGTCGTCGCGAAGTTGTCGTGCGGCGGCGGCGACGGCGCCGCCCACTCGAGCGACGAGGCGCCCCAGGGGTTCGCCGGCGCCCGCCGCCCGCGCCGGAGGGATGCGAGGAGGCCCGCGAGGGCGAGGCCGAGCCCGAGGGCGAGCACGAACGCGCCGACCGTCGAGAGGCGGTTGTGGACCACCAGCCCGGGCGCGTACGTCGCGTACCGGCGCGGCATCCCGGCGACCCCGGCGAGGAACTGCGGGACGAAGGTCAGGTTGAAGCCCACGAAGACGAGGGCCGCCGAGACGAGCCCGGTCCGCTCGGAGTACATCCGGCCCGTCATCTTCGGCCACCAGTAGTGGAGGCCCGCGAGGAACGCGGTCATCACGGCTCCCACCATGACGAAGTGGAAGTGCGCGACGACGAAGTAGGTGTCGTGGAGCGGGACGTCGGTCGCGAGCGCGCCGAGGAAGACGCCGGTGAGCCCGCCGACGCCGAAGATCGCGAAGAACGTGAGGACGTACACCATCGGCGTCTTCAGGACGATCGCGCCCCGGTACATCGTCGCGAGCCAGTTGAAGACCTTGATCGCGGAGGGGATCGCGACGAGCAGCGTGAGGAAGCTGAAGACGAGGCTCGCGACCCGCGACTGGCCGCTCACGAACATGTGATGGCCCCAGACGAGGAACCCGATCACCGCGATCGCGATCGAGCTCAGGGCGATGAACCGGTAGCCGAAGATGGGCTTGCGGCTGAAGACCGAGACCACCTCGCTCACGACGCCCATCGCCGGGAGGATCATGATGTAGACCGCGGGGTGCGAGTAGAACCAGAAGAAGTGCTGGAAGAGCACGGGATCGCCGCCGTACTCGGGCATGAAGAGCCCGAGGTGGAACAGGCGGTCGAGGAACCCCATCGCCGCGGTGATGCCCAGCACGGGCGTCGAGATCACCTGGATGATGCCGGTCGCGTAGAGCGCCCAGAGGAAGAGCGGCAGGCCGAACCAGCCCATCCCGGGCGGCCGCATCTTGTGGATCGTCGCGATGAAGTTCAGGCCGGTCAGGATCGAGCTGAAGCCCGCCACGAACACCGCCGCGAGCGCGACGAGGAGCCCGAGGCCGCGGGCCTCCTCGAGGCTGTAGGGCGGGTACAGCGTCCAGCCGGTGTCGATCCCGCCGGCGACCAGCGTGACGACGAACAGCGCCGCCCCCACGACGTACAGCCAGAAGCTCAGCAGGTTCACCCGCGGGAAGGCGAGGTCCCTCGCGCCGAGCTGCAGCGGGACGACGAAGTTCCCGAGCGCAGCGGGGATCCCCGGGATGATGAACAGGAAGATCATCACCGCGCCGTGCAGGGTGAAGAGCTTGTTGTAGGCGTCGTTCGAGACGAGCGCGCCCTCCGGGGTCCAGAGGTGCAGCCGGAGCACCATCGCGAACAGGCCGCCGAGGAGCAGCGCGGCGCCGATGGCGAGGAGGTACATCACCCCGATCCGCTTGTGGTCGAGGGTGAAGAGCCAGGAGCGGATCCCGCGCCCGTGCTCGAGGTAGCTCGGGACCGGGCGCTCGGGGGCGGGGAGCTGGGCGGCGGCGGTGGTCATGGGCGCTCCGAGAGGCTCTGGAGGTAGGCGCCGAGCCCCTGGAGGTCGCGCTCCTCGAGCACCAGCGGCGGCATGACGTTCGGGAACCCGGCCACGACCTTCGCGCCGGGCTTCACGAGGGACTCGCGCAGGTACTCGTCGTCGACGACGATCTCGGTCCCGTCGGCGAGCCGCTCCCTCCGCCTCCAGAGCCCCTTCACGGTAGGGCCGAGGCGGCGCGTCCCGTCGAGGCTGTGGCAGGCGACGCAGCCCCGCTGCGCGAAGACCCTCTTGCCGTGCTCGACGAGCGACGCCGCCGGCGCCGCGCCCTCGCGGGCCCACGCGTCGAACCCGGCCTGGTCCGGGTGCACCACCACCCTCGAGAGCATCCTCGAGTGGTCGGTCCCGCAGTACTCGGTGCAGAGGATCGGGTAGCTGCCCGCCACCGTCGGCGTGAACGACATGCGGATGAAGCGCCCGGGCACCGCGTCCTGCTTCAGCCGGAACTCCGGCACCCAGAGCGAGTGGATGACGTCCACCGACGAGAGCACGAGCTCCGCCTGCCGGTTCGCCACGACGTGCAGCTCCGGCGCGCCGCGGCCGCCCGGGTGGTCGAACCACCAGGACCACCTGCGCGCGGTCACGCGGACCTCGAGCGGCGTGCCCCCGGCGCCGTCCCCGCGGACCATCCTCAGCCAGGTCCGGGTGGAGAGGCCGAAGAGGACCATGAGCAGCGCGAGCGGGACGAGGGTCCAGAGCAGCTCGAGCCGCGTGTCGTGCGAGGGCGAGTCCTCGGGCTCGAGCCGCCCGGGCCGCCGGCGGTACCGGACGACGAAGAGGAGCGTCAGGCCCACGATGAGCCCGAGGAAGAACAGGCTCACCCAGAAGACGAACCCGAAGACCCAGTCCACCTCCGCGGCCACGCTGGACGCGCGCGCGGGGAGGAAGCCGGTGGTGGCGGCGAGGGAACCACCGGCGCGCGCGAGGTGCCCGCTCACGACGTCCGGCCCTTGCGCGCGCGAGCGGCGCGCAGGGCGTGGAAGCCGACGAAGGCGACGAGGAACGCGGCGGCGGTGGTGCCGGCCGCGCGCATGACCTTCAGGGCACGCGGCGCCGGATCGGAGGGGTCGAGGCCGACGCAGGTGAGCAGGAAGCCGCCCAGCCCCGCCTGCTCGGCGGCGGTCGCCACCCGGTCGCCGGCTGCGCGGTCCACTGCCGCCCGCAGCGCCTCCGCCTCGGGACGGATGCCGTGGAGGTACCCGCTGATCCGCCCGTCGCCGGTCAGCACGACGAGGGTCGCGGGGTGGGCGATCTGCCCGGTCCCGGGGTCGCGGCGGTACTTGAGCCCCGCCGCGCGGGCGAGCGCCTCGACGTCCTCGGGCCGGGCGCGGACGAACCGCCAGGCGCGTCCGACGTTCTCCCCGCCGCCCACCTGCCGCACCACCTCGTCCTTCGAGCGG
>JAHWYA010000017.1 GCA_020028115.1 Anaeromyxobacter sp. | reverse complement strand
CTCTCCGGCCTCGTCCGCCGCGCGGCGTACCGCGTCCCGGAGCAGCGCGCGACCCGCTGGGCGCTCCTCTTCGCCGGCGATCGCATCGACGTGCTCGAGCACCGCCTCGCCCGCGGGTGGTGGATCTTCCCCGCCGCGGCGGCGCTCGCGCTCGGGTACGTCGCCGCCGGACGTGCCCTCGCCCGGCGGTGAGGCCTGCCGGCGGGTGAGGCGGAAAGCCGCGCAGCACCGCCCCGCCGGGTCGCCGGCCGCTCGCGTATGGCCGCCCTGCTACAATCGAAGGCCGGACGGGCGCCGGCGTGGGAGCGGAGCCGGCTGCGCTCCGGGAGCAGCGCGTCATGATGGTCAGCGAGGCGATGAACCGGTCCGTCGTGTCGGTCGAGCCCGACGAGCCCGTCGAGGCGGCGGTGGAGGTCGCGCGCCGGACCGGCGCGGAGCACCTGCTCGTCCTCGACGAGCAGACCCTCGTCGGGATCCTGTGCGCCTGCGATCTGCGCGACGCGAGCCCGGGCGACCGCGTCTCGGACTGCATGACGGTGCCGGTGGTCACGGTCCGGCCCGACGTTCCGGTCGAGGCGGTCGCCGAGACGATGGACGCGTGTGCCGTCGGGTGCGTGCCGGTCGCGGTCGGGGGGCTCGTCCTGGGGACGGTGAGTGACGAGGAGCTCGAGCTCTGCGGCATCGCCGCGGCGCACCCGCATCGCCACTGCCACCGCGCGAGGCACGACGAGACGCGGACGCGCTGAGGGCCGCGGTGCGCAACCGCTGCGCCGGCGGGGGGTCGACGTGCAGGTCTTCCGGTTCGAACCCCGCGAACGTCGAGCAACCCACCGCGGCACGCCTCGTGAATGGAAGCGCGGCATGAGCCTCATCGAGGCGGAGGCCCGCGAGGTCCTGCTGCGGCGCCGCCGCTCCCTCTCGGACCACGACGGTCCTCCGCACGGCGATCCCGCCGCGCGCTGGTCCGACTACGAGGCGGCGCTCGAGCCGATCAGCGAGGTGGTCCGGCGCGAGCTCGCCGACATCGACGCGGCGCTGACGCGGATCGCCGAGGGACGGTACGGGGCGTGCCAGAGCTGCGGGGGGCCGATGGGGTTGCAGCGGCTCCGCGCGCTGCCCGAGGCCCGCTACTGCCTCGCCTGCAGCGGGCACTATCCGTCGGTCGAATAGCGCACGCCTGGCGCAGCGCGGCCCCCGGGTGGCAGCCGCGCCGCCGCCCTGATAGACAGCGGAGCGCCGATGCCCGTCCCCGTGAACGATCGCATGCACGCGCCGGTGCTCGCGTACCCGCTCGGCGACGCGCTCTACGTGAACCTCACGAGCGCCTGCACGCTCGCGTGCACGTTCTGCCCGAAGATCCGGGACGACGACTGGATCGTCGGCGGCTTCGACCTGAAGCTCACGCGGAACCCCGAGGCGGACGAGGTCTGGGGCGCGATCGGGCGCGAGGGGCTCGCAGGGCGGACGGAGGTGGTGTTCACCGGCCTGGGTGAGCCGACGCGGCGCCTGGAGGTCTTGCTCGAGATCGCGCGGCGGCTCGCGGCCGCAGGCGCCGCGCGGATCCGGGTGGACACCGACGGGCTCGCCTCGCTCCGCGAGGGTCGCGACGTGCCGCCGCTGCTCGCCGCCGCCGGGGTGAACGCCGTGTCCGTGTCGCTCAACGCGGCCGACGCCGAGACCTACGCCCGGATCTGCCCGAGCCTCCACGGCGCCCAGGCGTACGAGGCGGTGAAGGAGTTCGTCCGGAGCGCGGTCCGCTGCATCCCGGACGTCGCGGTGAGCGCGGTCGCGCTGCCGGGGCTCTCGGAGGTCGCATGCAGGGCCGCCGCCGCGTCGCTCGGAGCACGCTTCCGCTGGCGCCCGTACGACAGGCTCGGGCGCATCGAGGGTGCCATCCCGCTCCCCGGGGAGTGACCCCGCCCGCGGCGGGTGCGTTCCACATGAATTCGCGGCGATAGGCTGGATCTCTCGCCCGGAATCATGCATAACCTGCGGGACCCCCGCACTCTTTGCGCCGCCAGTGAGAGCCAACTGAGCATGATCACGACGAATTCGGTCCCCCGACCGGGGAAGGAACGGATCCTGGTCGTAGACGACGAGCAGAACGCTCGCGTCGCCCTGCGGACCATCCTGTCCGAGGAAGGGTACGAGATCGCCGAGGCGGCGGACGGTGAGGAGGCGCTCGCGCTGCTCCCGGGGTTCGCGCCCGCGGCCGTGCTCGCGGACGTCCGAATGCCGCGGACGGACGGCATCACGCTCCTGAAGCGCGCGCGCGAGCAGGGCTCCGACGCGGTCTTCGTGATGATGACCGCCTTCGCGAGCGTCGAGACCGCGGTCGAGGCGATGCGGGCGGGGGCGGAGAACTACCTCGTCAAGCCGCTCGACGTGAACGCGGTCCTGGTGGTGCTCGAGAAGGCGCTCGAGAAGCTCCGGCTGCAGCGCGACACCGCGAACCTCCGCGAGCGCGTCCGCGAGCGGTACCGGTTCCACCACATCGTCGGCGACGCCCCCGAGCTTCAGGCGGTCTACGAGGTCGTGAAGCGGGCCGCGCCCACGCGCGCCACCGTCCTCATCCTCGGAGAGTCGGGCACCGGCAAGGAGCTGATCGCGCAGGCGCTCCACGAGGAGTCGCCCCGCGCCGACAAGCCGTTCATCAAGGTGAACTGCGCGGCGCTCTCCGAGACGCTCCTCGAGTCCGAGCTCTTCGGCCACGAGAAGGGGGCCTTCACCGGCGCCATCGGCCGCAAGGAGGGGCGCTTCGAGCTCGCCGACAACGGCACGCTGTTCCTCGACGAGATCGGCGACATCTCCCCCGCGCTCCAGATCAAGCTCCTCCGGGTCCTGCAGCAGAAGGAGTTCGAGCGGGTCGGAGGGACGCAGACCATCAAGGTGGACGTGCGGCTCGTCGCGGCGACGAACCGCGACCTCGCCGCCGAGGTGAAGGCGGGCAAGTTCCGCGAGGACCTGTACTACCGGCTGAACGTCGTCGCCGTGACGCTGCCGCCGCTCCGGAACCGCAAGGGCGACATCCCCGCGCTCGTCTCGCACTTCATCGACAAGTACGCGAAGGCCTACGGCAAGGAGATCCGCGGCCTCGCCCCGGGCACCCTGAACGCGCTCCTCTCTCACGACTGGCCGGGGAACGTCCGCGAGCTCGAGAACGTCGTCGAGCGCGCGGTGGTCCTCTGCAAGGGGTCGGAGCTCACCGCCGACGACCTCCCGCCGACCCTCCGCGGCCCGCGGCCGCGCGAGCGGTCGCCGGGCGCCCTCATCCCGGGCGCGACCCTCTACGAGATCGAGCGCGAGGCCATCCTGCGCACGCTCGAGATGGTCGGCGGCTCCACCTCGCGCGCCGCGGAGATCCTCGGGATCAGCGTCCGGAAGATCCAGTACCGCCTGAAGGAGTACGCGGCCGGCGGCCGGGAAGCGCGCGGCGGCGAGGGCGAGGACGACGGCAGCGAGCTCGCGGACTAAGTCGGCGCCGCCCAGCCTGCCTCCCCGATCGGGTATGCTCTCCCCCGGCCCGCGGTTCGGGCCTTGGAGGGTCCCATGCGCGCGCTCCGCTCGATAATCGCCGTCGCCGTCCTGCTCGGCCCGGCCGTCCCCGCTCTCGCCTCCGACGCGCCGCGCGCGGACGCGCCCGCCGCCGCGGCGCCGGGGTTCGCGCTCCGCGGGTTCGACGTGCGCGACGTGGAGGCGAGCGGCGCGACCCTCGTCTTCGACGCCGAGGTGTCGAACCCGACCCCCGCGGCGGTCGCGCTCGCGGGCGTGACCTTCGGGCTCGAGGTGGACGGGAAGCGCGTCTTCGAGGGGACGCTCGCGGACGGCGCCGACGTGCCGCCGGGCGGCAAGGTCGCGATCGCGTTTCCGGGTCGCATCCGCTACGCCGACCTGCCCGGCCTCGCCGCGAAGACGGCGCTCGGGCGGAAGGTCCCGTTCAAGCTCGTCGCGACGGCGCAGCTCCGGACGCCGGCGGGGACGCTCGCCGTGCCCGTCGTCTACGACGGCGAGCTCTCGATGCCGCAGCGGCCCGGGGTGGGGCTCCACGGCCTGCGGATCGTGTCGATGAACCCGTTCGACGCCGCGATCGAGGTCAGCGTCTCGGTCGAGAACGAGAACGCGTTCCCGCTCCCCGCGGGCTCGCTCCAGTACCGGATCACCATCGCCGGCGGCGACATCTCGACCGCGGCGCTGGCGCTGCCGGAGGTGGCGCCGCGCGGGAAGGCGGTGGTCGCGATCCCGCTCAAGCTCTCGCTCCGGAAGGTCGGGCGCGGCGTGGTGAAGGCGCTGAAGGGCGACGCGGCCATGGTCGGCCTCCACGCCGTCGCGACCCTCGCCGGGCTCGCCTGGCCCGTGGACCTCGAGGCGCGGCTGCCCACCCGCAGGTGACCGCGGGCTACCGCGCCGGCCGCAGCTTTTCGCGGCGGGCGCGGGGCGCCGCGGCGAGGAGCGCCTCCGCGAAGTCGGCGGCGGGCTCCGGCCCCAGCACGTAGGCGCGCTTCTCCGTCCGGACGAGGACGAGCCCGGTGCCGCGCGTCGCGTGGAGCCGGTAGCTCCCGAGCGCCGGCGAGCGGAACAGGCCGTAGTACCCGAAGAGCCCGCTGGTCCCGAGGAGCTTGAGCGAGCCGCCGAGCGCGTCGGACGGGAGGAGCGCGACGGACCGGACGTCCTCGAGCCGGATCGCGTGCGCGAGCCAGCCGTTCCGGAGGACGCGGACCCGCCCATCGCCGATCGTGAACCCACGCGGCGCGAGCGCCCAGCCGCCGATCGCCACCGCCGCGGAGAAGCTCGAGACCGCGAGGGCGATCCCGCGCATGTTCGCCTGCAGCGCGGCCGACGTGCCGGCGATCGCGGTGAAGGCGATCACGGCGAGGAGGGCGATCGTGCTCGTGATGAGCGGGCGTTCCCACGGAGAGTCGTACTTGCGCATCGCCGCCATCGTACCCCCGTCAGCGGAGGCGCGGCAGGGTCACGACGAACCGCGCGCCGCCCGCGGGCGAGTCCTCGACCCGCAGGCGCCCGGCGTGCTGCGTGATGATGGCGTGCACGATGGAGAGGCCGAGGCCCGACCCCTTCGCCTTCGTCGTGAAGAACGGCTCGAAGATCCGGTCGCGCGACTCGGGCGGGACGCCCGCGCCGTCGTCGTCCACGATCACGTCGACCGCGGGCTCGGGGCCCGGCCCCGGGGAGGGCCGGCACGAGACGCGCACGAGCCCGCCGTCCTTCACCGACTCGAGCGCGTTCAGCCCGAGGTTCACGAGCACCTGCCGGAGGCGCTCGTCGTCGCCGGCCACCGGGGGGACGGGCTCGATGTCGCGCTCCAGGCGGACGCCGCGGCGCTCGGCCTGCGCGCCGAGGAGGTCGAGCACGCGGTTCACGACCTCGGCGACGTCGACCTGCCTCGTCACGAACTCGCGCGGCCGGGCGAACTGGAGGAAGTCCTCGAGGATGTGGTCGAGCCGCCGGATCTCGTCCTTCACGACGGTGAGCGGCTCGAGGAGGGGCGGCTGCGCCTCCTTCGCGAGCCGCTGGATCCGGCGCTCGAGGACGGAGAGCTGGAGCGCCGCCGCGTTGAGCGGGTTGCGGATCTCGTGGGAGAGCCCCGCCGTCATGGTGCCGACCGCGGCGAGCTTCTCGGCCATCTGCGCGCGGCGCGACAGGTCGCGCTTCTCGACGTGGAGCCGCACCTGCCGCATCGCCTGCTCGACCGTGACGAGGAGCTCCTGGGTCGCGCAGGGCTTCACGAGGTACGCGCAGGCGCCGGCGCGCACCGCGGCGACCGCCGACTCCAGCGTCGCGAACCCGGTGAGGAGCACCACCTCGCCGTCGGGCTGGAGCTCCTTCAGCCGCGGCGCGAGCGCGGTGCCGTCTCCGTCGGGGAGCCGCAGGTCGACGAGCGCGACGTCGAACCCGTCGCGCGCGTGGGCGAGCGCGGCGGCGCAGGTCCCGGCGCCGCGCACGGCATAGCCCGCCGCGTCGAGGATCTCGGCGAGGTTCTCGACGAGCGACGCGTTGTCGTCGACGACGAGGAGGCGGGCCTTCTTCGGCGGTTCCTTCATCGCGCGACGGTCGAGGGCTGGCAGCGGTGGAGCCGCTCGACCGCGGCGAGGAGCTCGCCCGTGTCGAACGGCTTCGTGAAGTACCCCTCGTGCGGGAGGGGAGGCGGCTCGTGGTAGCCGGTGACGACGATGATCGGCAGCCCGGGGAACCGCGCCGCGAGCTTGCGCATCGCCTCGCCGTGGGGGCCGTCGGGCAGCCGGAGGTCCACGAGCGCGCAGAAGGGGCGGACCGGCCCGAGCCGCTCCGTCTCGAGGACGGACGCCGCCGTCACGGCGGCGAACCCGCGCGTGCGGAGCGCCTCGCACAGGTTGTCCGAGAGCCGCGCGTCGTCCTCGATGACGACGACGAGCCCGTCGCGGCGGGCCGACGCGAGCAGCGCGAGCAGGCGCGAGACCTCGACCGGCTTGCCGAGGACGGCGAGGAGCCCCTCGCGCCGGGCGGCCTCGATGGCGTCGTCGCCCGCGTGCGCGGTGATGACCATCGCCGGCACGCCGGGGTCGGTGCGCCGGATCTCGTGGACGAGCTCCGCGCCCCCCATGAGCGGCATGCGCATGTCGGTCAGGATCGCGTCGAAGCGTCGGCCCTGGACCGCGGCGGCCGCCTCGCGGCCGTCCTCTGCCACGACCACCTCGTCGCCGCGGTCGCGCAGGATCTCGGCGAGGTTCTCGGCGAAGTCGCGGTTGTCGTCGACGACGAGGTAGCGCCGCATGGCCCGCTCCCTACTCCGCTGCCGGGGACGGGAGGCGCACGGTGAAGCGCGCGCCACCCTCCGCCCGGTCCGAGTACGACACGGACCCGCCGTGCCGCTCGGCGATCTGCTTCACGAGCGCGAGCCCGAGGCCGACGCCGCGCTCCTTCGTCGTGATGAGCGGCTCGAAGAGCCGCCGCTGGGTCGCCGGGTCGACGCCGGGCCCGGAGTCCTCGACGTCGATCGAGACGCCGCTCCCGTCCGCGCGCGCGCGGACCGCGACGGCGCCGCGCGGCGACGCCGCGTACACCGCGTTCTCGAGGAGGTTCACGAACACCTGCCGGAGCTGCACGGGGTCGCCGTCCACCGCCGGCAGCGCCTCGAGGCCGGAGAGCGCGACGGCGACGCCGTCCGGCCGCTTCACCGCCGCCGCGGCGCCGGCGACGACCTGGCCGAGCGCGACCGGCTCCTTCTTGAGCGGGCGGTTCCGGATCATGTCGAGGAGGTTCGTGATGATGCCGTTCGCGATCCCGAGCTGCTCCCCGATCCGGTCGAGGTGCTTCACCGCCCGCTCGTCCTCGCCGACGCGCCCGCGCAGGATGTAGAGCGAGGTCTCGATGACGCCGAGCGGGTTGCGCAGGTCGTGCCCGATGGACCCGACGAGCTGCCCGAAGGTGGAGAGCCGCTCGACCCGCGCCTGCTGGGCGAGGAGGTCGTCGCGGTAGGTGTGCAGCATGACCGCGAGCTCGAGGTCGACGATCTTCCCGACCGCGTTGCGGACCACCTCGAGCTCGTCCGGGGCGGCGTGGAACCGTCCCCAGGCGATCCGCGCCAGCTCCGCCCGGATCACGTTCATGGCGCCGAACATGTAGTGCTGCGGCAGCCCGATCCGCACGTGGACGCGGCCGATGGCGTAGCGGTGCTGCCAGTAGGCCTCGTCCCAGGGCCCGGTGAGCAGCGTGTCCATCCACGAGACGAGCGTCTCCTTCAGGTGCCCGACCCGGCTCTCGCCGCCGACGAGCGCCTTCCGCGCCTCCTCGTGCGAGAGGATCCGGTCGTAGAAGACCTCGGCGATGTTCGCGAACCTCGGAGCGGCGGCCGGGTGCAGCGCGCGCAGCGCCCGCTCGTCCGCCTCGCCGAAGCGGACGTACCGCTTCAGCTCCTCGAAGACCGTCTCGACCATGCGCCCTGTTGGTAGTCCGGCGGGCGCCAAGTGGCAACCCGCTCTCCTAGGCGTCGCCGGTCCGCTCGCGCGTCCGGACCGCATCGGCCATCAGATCGAGGTCCCGGACGACGTCGGCGGCGAACCGCACGAAGTCGGCCTCGGTCACGATCCCGACGAGCGTGCCGTCGTCCTCGCACACCGGGAGGCACCCGAACTTCCGCTCGAGCATGAGCTGCGCGGCCTGGGCGAGCCCGGTGGCGGGCCGCACCGAGGTCGGCGTCCGCGTCATGACGTCGGCGACCGGCAGCTCGCGCGCCGCCGGCTTCCCCCAGTGCCCGCAGCGGAGCACGTCACGATGCGTGAGGATCCCGACGAGCTTCCGCTCGCGGACCACGGGGAGGTGGCGGATCCCGCCGAGCTTCAGGAGCGACTCCGCGAGCGCGAGGTCGTCCGACTCGCGCACGGTGACGAGGTCCTTCGTCATGAAGTCCGAAACGGAGATCATCGGCGCCTCCCGGGACCCCACATCCTACCGCTCCGCCGAGCGGGCCGTGAGGCCCTTGCTCCCCGGGCGGGCCTCGGAGCCCTCAGTGCACGACCAGGACGGGCTTCGGGCTGATGTGGACGAGCCGGTCGGAGACGCTCCCGAGGAACATCCGCGCGACGGCGCCGTGCCCGCGGCTCCCGATCACGATCATGCCGACGTCGCTCGCCGCACCTTCCTCGGCGATCGCCTCCGCGGGAGCGCCGTAGAGCACGCTCGTCGAGATCTCCAGCCCTGACTCGTCGAGCGTCGCGACGGCGTGCTCGAGCAGCCGGTCGGCGTAGGCCCGGTGCTCCTTCTCGACCTCCGCGATGGTGAGGCCGTACACGTCGGGTGGCAGCAGGAGCTTCGGGACGACGTGAACCATCGTGAGCTTCGCGCCGAACCGGAGCGCCACGTCCGCGCCCATGCGTGCGGCCTTGAGGGAGGGTTCCGATCCGTCGACGGCGACCAGGATGCGCTTCATGGCGACACCTCCTGCTTCCATACCGTACATACGCAAGGAGGATGCCGGATACCCCTCACGGAAGGCCCGGGCGGGACGTCGCAGCCCTCGCCGGGTCGACCCCCGGCCGTACCCGCGGTAGCTTCGACCGCATGCGGCCGGCGGAGCGAGTGCAAGACGCGTCGGTCCGCGTCCTCGACGGCGGTGCGCAGGCGTACCCCGCCATGCTCCAGGCCATCGCGGGCGCCCGACGCGAGGTGTTCCTCGAGGTCTACCGGTTCTCGCCGGAAGGGGTGGGGGCGCGGTTCGTGGAGGAGCTCTCTGCGGCGGCGCGCCGCGGAGTCCGGGTCGAGGTGGTGCTCGACGGCCTGGGCTCGGCGCCGGACGCGGGCGAGGTCGCGGCCGACCTCGAGGACGCGGGCTGCGACGTCCGCATCTTCGGGAGGCTCCTCCTCCTGCTCGCGGGGCGGTTCCGGCGGAACCACCGCAAGATCCTGGCGGTCGACGGCGAGGTCGCGTTCGTCGGCGGGCTCAACATCGCCGACGAGTACGGGCTCCCCGAGCAGCCCCCGGACGAGAGCCCGTGGGCGGACCTCGCCCTCGAGCTCCGCGGGCCCGTCGCCGCCTGGCTGCAGGAGCGCGCGCGGCGCGAGCGCGGCCGGAGCCCCCCGGGACCCGCGCGGATCTGGCTCTCCGGCGTCGGGGGCGGGCAGCGGCTGCGGCGCCGGTATCTCAAGTCGTTCGGCGGGGCGCGACGCACGCTCGACGTCGCGCACGCGTACTTCCTCCCGGATCGCGGGCTCGTCCGCTCCATGACGGCCGCGGCGCGCCGCGGCGTCGAGGTCCGGCTCGTCGTCGCCGGCGCGTCCGACGTCGCGCTGCTCGGCCCTGCGATGCGGCGGCAGTACCGGCGTCTGCTGCGCGCGGGCGTCCGGATCAGCGAGTGGTCGCGGTCGGTGCTCCACGCGAAGGCGTCCGCGGTGGACGGCGAGCGGCTCCTCGTCGGGAGCTTCAACCTCGACCCGCTGTCGCTCGCGAACCTCGAGGCGCTCGCCGAGGTGGAGGACCGCGAGGCCGCGGCGGCCGGCGCGCGCTGGATCCGGTCGCGGTTCGAGGAGGGCGAGGAGGTCACCCTCGAGCGGATCGGCCGCGGCTCCTGGTTCGAGCGGCTCCTGACCGAGCACCTCGGCGCGCTCGTCGCGGACGCGGTCCGTCGCCTCGCGCGGCTCATCATCTCGCGGCGATAGGAAACGGGGGTCAGGGATCGAATCGCGGCACGATGGCGCAGGTCTTGAACTCCCGAGGTCCGAGCGGCGCGCGCGCCGCGCCGAAGTCACCACGGGAGTCCGACATGAGCGAGCCCTCCGTCCCATCCGCGCAGAACCTTCTCGAGGTCCGGACGGTCGAGGTCATCACCGGGCGGGGCAGATCCGTGACGCTGTCGAGCGTGCGGTGCCCGATCCGCGCTCGGACCGCGGCGGTGGAGGAGTGCGCTCACTGCGGGAACGGCGCCGGGATCGCGCAAGACGTGCTCGGGCGCGGCGAGTGGCTCGCCTGCCAGGCCGAGCGGCCTGCCGAGGACCGAGCGGAAGGGCCGCCGGTCCGGGCGGTGATGCGCCGCACCGCGGTCGCCGTCCGTCCGGGCCTCTCGGGCGCGACGGCGGCGGCGGCGCTGCGCGCGCGCGGACAGCCGTCGGCGCCGGTCGTCGACGGCGAGGGGCGGCCGGTCGGGATCGTCGGCGAGGCGGAGCTGCTCCGCGCGCGGTCCGGCGCGAAGGTGTCGGACGCGATGGGGCGCGTCGCGCTCTCGGTCTCGGAGAGCGCGCCGCTCTCTCGCGCCGCGGCGCTCCTCGCCTCGAACGGCCTCGAGCGGCTCCCGGTCGTCTCCGGGGACGGCGTCGTCGTCGGCGTGCTGTCCGCGCTCGACGTCGTGAGCTGGCTCGCGTCGCCGGGTGGTCCGCTCGGCGGCGACGGCGCCGGCGCGCGCGAGTCGGCGAGCTGAGGCCTCGAGCTACCCCGTCGCGTCGACGCCGAGGTAGCCGAGCATGCGGACCTGGCGCTGCGAGAGCCCGCGGAGCGCGACGTCGGAGCCACGCTCGGTGAGGTCGCGCGCGAGGACCGCGAGCGCCGCGGCCTCCCACTCGCGTACCTTGTGGAAGCGGATCTCGACCGGCGTGCCGGGCGCGGCGCTCGCGAGCGCCTCGTGCAGCAGGGCCGCGTCCTTCGTGGCGAACGACGGCCCGAGCTCGAACGTGATCGAGCCGGTGGGGGAGGGCTGAGGAGGCATGGCGCGTGATGTGGCCACGCGCCGGAGTCGAGTCCAATGCCCTGACGGAGGCGGACTCGACGGGGGACGACGCTCCGGTCAGACCTTCGGGCCGGGGTCGCCCGACCGCGGGGTCGACGCGGTGGACGAGGGCTTCTCGTCGTCGTCTCCGCCGAACGACTTCTTGAAGCTGCGGATGCCCTCGCCGAGACCCTTCCCGAGCTGCGGGAGCTTATTCGCTCCGAACAG
>JAHWYA010000297.1 GCA_020028115.1 Anaeromyxobacter sp. | reverse complement strand
CGTGCCCGCGCCAGACGACGTCGGGATGCTGTTCGACGCGACGCTCTGCGTCGGGTGCCGCGCCTGCCAGACGGCGTGCCGCGAGGCGAACGAGCTGCCCTTCGAGAAGAAGACCGCGAACGGCGGCGAGTACGACGCGCCCCTCGACCTCGACGGGACGACGAAGAACGTCATCAAGCTCGCCAGGGGCGAGGGCGACACCGCCTACATGAAGGCGCAGTGCATGCACTGCGTCGACCCGGCGTGCGTCTCGGTGTGCATGGCGGGCGCGCTCCACAAGGCGAAGGGCGGCGTCGTCGCGTACGAGAAGAACACCTGCGTCGGCTGCCGCTACTGCCAGGTCGCCTGCCCCTTCAACGTCCCCAAGTTCCAGTGGTTCACGGCGGTGCCCGTCATCTCGAAGTGCGAGCTCTGCCGGCACCGCGGCGAGAAGGGCGCCGCCTGCGCCGAGGTCTGCCCCCGCGGCGCGGTCGTCTACGGCAAGCGCGCGGAGCTCCTCGCGGAGGCGAAGCGCCGCGTGGCCGCCGACCCGGCGCGCTACGACGCGAAGGTCTACGGGGAGAGCGACGGCGGGGGGACGAACGTCCTCTACGTCACCTCGCGGCAGGTGTCGTTCGCCGCGCTCGGCCTCCCGAAGCTCCCGGAGCACCCGCTGCCGCAGATGAGCGAGACGGTCCAGCACGGCATCTACAGATATGGCATCGCGCCGCTCGCGCTCTGGACCGCGGTGACGGTGGTCCAGCTCCGGGCCCGAAAGAAGGACGCACCGGCCGGCCACGGCCCCACACCGGAGGGCCGCTAGATGACGACCCACGCCCACGAGAGGCCGCTCGGCGGCCGGATCCTGACGCCCGCGTTCAAGGTCCTCCTCGCCCTCTGCGTCGTCTGGGTGGCGATGGTGGTCGTCCGGCTCCTGTTCGGCCTCGGCGCGGTCTCCGCGCAGAGCGACGGGTACGCCTGGGGCATCTGGAAGCCGCTCAACGTCGTGACGTTCACCGGCATCGCCGCCGGCGCGTACGCGGTCGGCCTCGTCACGTACCTCTTCAACAAGGGCGAGTACCACCCCATCGTCCGCTCCGCGGTCATGGCCGGCGCGATGGGCTACACGCTCGCCGGCACCTCGGTCCTCATCGACCTCGGCCGCTGGTGGAACCTCTGGGTCGTGTTCTGGCCGCCGGTCTGGAACCTGAACTCCGTGCTCCTCGAGGTCGCCCTCTGCGTGATGGCGTACACGATGGTGCTGTGGGTCGAGGTCGGCCCCTCGGTGCTCGAGAAGCTCGAGACCTCCGGCGACGCGCGCGTCGCGAAGGTCGCGAGGCGCATCCTCCCGCCGCTCCAGCGCGCGATGCCCTTCGTCGTCGCGACGGCGATCCTCCTGCCGTCCATGCACCAGTCCTCGCTGGGCGGCCTCTTCCTGGTCGCCGAGACGAAGACCCACCCGCTCTGGCACACCTCCTGGCTCTCCGGCCTGTTCCTCGTCTCGTGCGTGACGATGGGCTTCGGCGCGGTGGTCCTCATCGAGAACCTCGCCGCGATCGCGTGGGGCAAGAAGATCGACCAGAAGCTCCTCGCGCGGCTGAACGTCGTCCCGGCGTGGCTGTCGCTCGGGTACGTCGTCCTGCGGCTCGGGGACCTCGCCTGGCGCGGCCGCCTCGGCCTCGTCCTCGGCTCGGGGATGTACTCGTTCTTCTTCGTCCTCGAGATCGCGCTCTTCCTCGCGCCGGCCATCCTGCAGCTCTCGCCGGCGTGGCGCGCGAACCGCGGCAAGCTCTTCGGCTCCGCCCTCCTGCTCGTGTTCGGGGGCGCGCTGTACCGCTTCGACACGTACCTGCTCGCCTACCAGCCGCAGCCGGGCTGGCACTACTTCCCGTACGTGCGCGAGATGGCGTTCAGCGTCTGCCTCGCCGCCATCGGCGTCGCGGTGTACGTGCTGTTCGTGAAGCTGTTCCCGATCCTGAGCGGCGTCGAGCGGACCGGGGCCACCCCCGGCGAAGCCGCCGCGCCCGCCGCCAACCCCGCCGCGGCGCTCCACGCCGCCGGCCAGCGCTGACGTTCTAGAGAGGACGAACCGACATGGGCAAGCTCATCACGATCGACCCCGTCACCCGGATCGAGGGACACCTCCGGATCGACGTCGAGGTCGAGGGCGGCGCCGTGAAGAACGCCTGGTCCAGCGGGACCATGTGGCGCGGCATCGAGACGATCCTGCAGGGCCGCGACCCGCGCGACGCGTGGGTCTTCACCCAGCGCATCTGCGGCGTCTGCACGACCGTCCACGCGATCGCGTCCGTCCGCTCCGTCGAGAACGCGCTCGGGCTCGAGATCCCGCTCAACGCGCAGCTCATCCGCAACATCATCATCGGCGCGCACGCGCTGCACGACCACGTCGTGCACTTCTACCACCTGTCCGCGCTCGACTGGGTCGACGTGACGAAGGTGCTCGAGGCGTCGCCGGAGAAGGCCGCCGCCTTCGCCGACTCGCTCGGCCTCACCTGGGCGGGGAACTCGAAGCACGCCCTCGCCGCGGTGAAGGAGAAGGTGAAGGAGTTCGTCTCGAAGGGGCAGCTCGGCATCTTCACGAACGGCTACTGGGGCCACCCGGCGATGAAGCTCTCGCCCGAGGTGAACCTCCTCGCCGTCGCGCACTACCTGCAGGCGCTCGACGTGCAGCGCAAGGCGAACCAGGTCGTCGCGATCCTCGGGTCGAAGACGCCGAACATCCAGAACCTCGCCGTCGGCGGCGTCGCGAACGCGATCAACCTCGACAGCCCCGCCGCGCTCAACATGGAGAAGCTGTACCAGGTGAAGACGCTCCTCGACGAGGTGTCGTCGTTCATCACGCAGGTGTACCTGCCGGACGTCGCCGCCATCGCGGCGAGCTACCCGGACTGGCTCAAGTACGGCGCGGGCGTGACGAACTACCTCGCCGTGCCGGACATGCCGACCGACTCGAAGATGACGCAGTTCGACCTGCCCGGCGGCGTCATCTGGAACGGCGACCTCGGGAAGGTCCGGCCGATCGCGAGCTGGAACGACGACTACCTCCGCCAGAACGTCACCGAGTCCATCGCCCGCTCCTACTACGACGGCGACTGGACGAAGGGCCCGTGGGAGGGGGAGACGGTCCCGAAGTTCACGGGCGAGTGGAAGGCCGAGACGCCCGCGCCGGACCGCTACAGCTGGGTGAAGGCGCCGCGCCTCGAGGGGAAGCCGGTGCAGGTCGGCCCGCTCGCGCAGCTCCTCGTCGGCTACGTGCAGGGGCACGCGGGCTTCAAGAAGTGGGGCGACTGGATGCTCGGCACCGCCGGGAAGATCGCCGGCGTGAAGCTCGGGCCCGCGGTGCTCCACTCCACGCTCGGCCGCCACGCAGCGCGCGCGATCCGCTGCGCCGTCATGTCGGAGCTCGCGCAGAAGCACTGGAAGCTGCTCGTCGAGAACGTCGGCAAGGGCGACGTCGCGATCTTCAACGACCCGATGAAGTCGCTCAAGGCCGGGACGTACCGCGGCGTCGGCTTCCACGAGGCGCCGCGCGGCACGCTCTCGCACTGGAGCGTCATCGAGTCGGACGGCAAGTCGATGAAGCTGAAGAACTACCAGGCGGTCGTGCCGTCCACCTGGAACGCCGGGCCCCGCGACGGGAAGGACCAGAAGGGGCCGTACGAGGCCTCGCTCGTCGGCAACCCGATCGCGAACGCCGCGTTGCCGCTCGAGGCGCTCCGCACGATCCACTCGTTCGACCCCTGCCTCGCCTGCGCGATCCACACGGTGGACGCCGACGGCGAGGAGATCGCCCGCGTGAAGGTGCTGTAGGCTGCGGGGCGTGCAGGTCGCGGTCATCGGGATCGGGAACGTCCTCGCCGGCGACGACGCCGTCGGGCCGCACGTCGTGCGCGTCGTCGAGGCGCGCTACGAGCTGCCGGACGGCGTGCACGTGATCGACGCCGGCACGCCCGGCTACGACCTCACCGCGTTCCTCGCCGGCCAGGACGCGGCCGTGCTCGTCGACGCGGTGAAGGCGCGCGGCACGCCCGGCGAGGTGCGGACGTACGACAAGGCGGCGCTCCTCGAGAAGAAGCCCGTGCTCGCGCTGAGCCCGCACGAGCC
>JAHWYA010000296.1 GCA_020028115.1 Anaeromyxobacter sp. | reverse complement strand
GATCCACGGCGCCGCGTCCGCCGGGGCCGGACGCCAGGCCGGATCGCGGGCGAGCAGCGCCTCCGGGTCCACGCTGCCGGAGCCCTAGAGGAACTCGCAGAGGTAGGCGGACGCCCCGGCGGCCTTCACGTCGAAGCCGCTCTTCGCCGGGACCTCGAACGTCGTGCCCGCCGGGAACGCGCGCCACGCGCTCTCACCCGGCAGCCGGGCCCACAGCTCGCCGGAGACGACGGTCATCCGCTCGGCGGCGTCGGTGCCGAAGTGGAACTCGCCCGGGTCGATCACGCCCGCGGTGGCGCGGCGGCCGTTTCGCTCGAACCCGACGGACTGGACCTTCCCCTCGAAGTAGCTGTTGTGCTTGAGCATGGCGGGCGCTCTTTTAGCCCGGGAGGACCCGGCGCGCCAGCGCGGGCACACCTGCCCCGCGCGCGCTAGGATGCCCAGAGCTGCGAGCGCAGGGGCAGCCGGATGAGGCTGCCCCGGAGCGAGCGGGGGGTTCGGGGGGGCGCGAGGCCCCGAGCGAAGCGAAGGGCCGAGTGACCCACCGAGGAGGATAGATGAAGCCCAAGATCGAGGACGTCGTGAAGGGGAAGGGCCCGGAGGCCGTCCGGGGCAAGACCGTGGAGGTGCACTACACGGGCTGGCTCGAGGACGGGACGAAGTTCGACTCGTCGGTGGGCGGGGCGGCGTTCTCGTTCCGCCTCGGCGCCGGCGAGGTGATCGAGGGGTGGGACCGCGGCGTCGCCGGGATGAAGGTCGGCGGCAAGCGGAAGCTCACGCTCCCGCCCGAGCTGGGCTACGGCGCGAGGGGCGCGCCCCCGGCCATCCCGCCGAACGCGACGCTCCTCTTCGAGGTCGAGCTCCTCGGCGTCTACTGACGCGGGTCGCTGCCCGGCCTCAGCCGGCGAGCTGCGACAGCGCGGTGTCGATGACGAGCAGCTCGAGCCGGGCCCTCGCCGCGTCGGGCAGCTTCTGGAACAGGAACGCGACGCGCACGGTCCCGGGCTGCTGCTTCCACTCGCCGGGCATCACCCCGACGACGATCGGCTCGGCGCCGGGGATCCGGACCGTCGCGGTCTGCTCCTCGTTCGGCGGCACCTTCCCGAGGAGGACCGAGAACCCCGTGACGGAGACGTCGATCGTCGTCGCGCGGACGCTGCTCACCTTCGTCTCGAGGTTCACCTGGAGCGCGCGCGCGACGCGCAGCACGTGGCGCGGGACCTCGTTCGGCTTGAGGGTGAGCCGCTGCGCCGACAGGAGTGCCCGCGCGAGCTCGTCGCACCCGGCGCGGTAGTCCTCCGCGTCCGCGCCGGTGAGCTCGCCCTTCTTCGCCTTCTCGTGGAGCGTGCGGAACACGCGCAGCCAGTCCGCGAGACCCATCGTGGAGACCTCCTTCGAGTTCGCCGCCGGAGGATTCCACGGTCCGGGGCCGCTGTCGATCTCCCCTCGCCTCCGGCGGCGCCCCGTGAACGTGGGGCGCGGCCTCACGTCGCGAGCGCGACCTCGACGAGCGTCGGCGCGAGGAGGGCGGCCAGGTCGCGCGGCGCGACGCCGACGAGGAAGCCGCGGGAGCCGCCGTTCACGTAGATCCGCGGCAGGTCGAGGATCGTCCGCTCCATGCAGACCGGCATCGGCTTGCGGGTGCCGAGCGGGCTCGTGCCGCCGACCTGGTAGCCGGAGTGGCGGTTCGCGACCTCGGGCCGGCAGATCCGAACCTCGCGCCTCCCGAGCTGCCGCGCGAGCGCCTTCGTCGAGACCTCGCGATCGCCGTGCATGAGGACGACGAGCGGGGCGCCCGACTCGTCCTCCATGACGAGCGTCTTCACCACGGCGTGCTCGTCCACCCCGAGCTCCCGGGACGATGTGCTCGTCCCGCCGCGCTCCTCGTAGCGGTAGAGGTGTTCGGTGTAGGCGACGCCCTTCTCGCGGAGGAGGCGGGTCGCGGGGGTGGACGGGGCCTTTCCCATGCCGCAGTCGTACCACCGAGGCCGCGCCCGGTGGCGAGCGGCGCGAGGCGAGGGCGAGGCGAGGAGGTCCCGGACTCAGCGGTGCTCGATGAGCGCCGCGCCCAGCCGAGGCTTGCCGCTCCGGCGGGCGGCGTGCAGGTGCAGCCCGAAGTCGGAGAGGTCCGAGACGCCCGACGCGAGGTGGGCGAGCCCCGCCGGGAGCGGATCGCGCCGGGGCGCGAGCGCGTCGCGGCGCCCGCGGCGCCGCCGGAGGAGGAGGGCGGCGAGGGCGGTCGCGGCGGCGGCAACGGCGATGAGGACGATCGCGAGCATCCGGTCAGGCAACCTAGATCGACGCCTTGCCGCAGGCCGCTGCCCGGATAGGGCGCCCGTCTCCCTGCGACACTTGCCGGGCGGCCAAGCTGCCGTACGGACGGGCGCCTCGCGGTCCAGGCCTCGGAGGGGGTTTCCGGTCACGGGCCGAGCGGCTAGAGACACCGGGTGCCCGAATCGGTCCGGATCCGCGCGCGCGACGGGGTCGAGCTCGCCGGCGACCTGTTCCTCCCGGGCGGCGCACCGCGCGCCGCGGTCCTCGTCGCGTCCGCGATGGGGGTGCCGCGCGCCTACTACGCGGCGTTCGCCTCGTTCCTGGCGCGGCAGGGGATGGCGGCGCTCACGTTCGACTACCGCGGCATCGGCGGCTCGCGGCGCGGGCCGCTGCGCCGCCTGGAGGCGACGCTCCGCGACTGGGGCGAGCGGGACCTCGCCGGCGCGGTCGACCTCCTCCGCGCGCGCGTCCCGGGGACCCCGCTGCTCTGGGTCGGCCACTCCGTCGGCGGCCAGCTCCTCGGGATCGTCGAGGACGTGCCGATCGCGGGGGCGCTCCTCGTCGGGGCGCAGAGCGGGCACTGGCGCCTCTGGTCGGGGGCGCGCCGGGCGGGGATCTTCGCGCTGTGGCACGTGCTCATCCCCTGGCTCGTGCCGCTCCTGGGGAAGCTCCCGGCGGCGCTCCTCGGCGGCGGCGAGGACGTCCCGCCGGGCGTCGCGCTGGAGTGGGCCCGGTGGGGGCGGGAGCGGGACTACGTGATGTCCTACGCGGGGCCCCTGGGCGGCCGCGGCTTCGCGCGCCACCAGGGACCCATCGTCTCCTACGCGATCTCGGACGACGCGCTCGCGCCCGTCCGCAGCGTCGAGGCGCTCCTCGGGTTCTACGCCACGCCACGGAAGGAGCTCCGCCTCGTGCGGCCCGAGGACGTCGGCGCCCGCGTGATCGGCCACTTCGGCTTCTTCCGCGGCCGGTTCGAGCAGACGCTCTGGCGCGAGGCGGCGGTGTTCCTCGCGAGCGCGGCGGGGGCGGGCCGGCGCGCGCACGCGGTCCGGGAGGAGCGCGCGCCGACCGCCGGTTAGGGGTCGAGGTCCAGGTCCACGTCCACGTCCACGTTTGCGCGGGGTTCGCTCCGCGCCGCTTGACCGTCCGCACACCCCGTGAGATGCCGGGCGGGTGCGGATGCGCACCGAGAACCTCGCGGTGATGCTCACCGACATGAAGGGCTTCACCGCCGCGACGAGCCGTCAGTCGCGGGAGGAGAACGCCCGCATGCTGGCGCTCCTCGACGAGCTCGTGCTGCCGGTGTTCCGCGCCTTCGGCGGCCGGCGCGTGAAGACGATCGGCGACGCCTACCTCGTCCTCTTCGCCTCGCCGACCTCGGCGCTCCTCTGCGGGTGCGCGCTCCAGGACCGGCTCTGGGACCACGGCCGCCGCGTCCCGCCGGAGCAGCGGATCGAGCTCAAGGTCGTCCTGTCGCTGGGAGAGGTCCGGCTCGTCGGCGGCGGCGCCATCCCCCAGGACGTCTTCGGCGAGGCGGTGAACCTCGCCGCGCGCGTCGAGGCGGAGGCGGCGCCCGGTGAGGTCTGGTTCACCGAGGCGGTCCGCCTCGTGGCGGACGCGGGCCAGGTCGAGGCCGAGGACCTCGGCGCGCGCGCGCTCAAGGGCATCGACGAGGAGGTCCGGCTGTTCCGCGTCCGGCGGGCGGCGCGGCACGGCGAGGAGGGTCCGCCGTACGGGAACGCCGCGCTGAAGCGCGTCGTGGGCGTCGCGCCGCCGCAGACGGAGATCCTCGCGCGGGCCATCCGCCGGCGGGCGAGCCCGCTCTTCGTCG
>JAHWYA010000295.1 GCA_020028115.1 Anaeromyxobacter sp. | reverse complement strand
GGTCCCGAGGCGCGGACGGGCGGCTGGCGCGCGGAGGGGCGGTGGCGCAGGCGGCTCGCGCTGGCCGCGATCCCGGCCGCGCTCGTCGCGGGGGCGGCGTGGGTGCGGCGGGACTGAGCCGGTCGCCGCTCGCGACGAGGTTCGAGTTCGCGCCCGCCGCGCCGCTGCCGTAGGCTTCGCGCCGTGACCGAGGTCGCACCCTCATCCCTGGTGTTCCTCCCCGGCGCGGGCGGCGACCCCGCGTTCTGGCGGCCGGTCGCGGACCGGCTCCGAGACCTCGGCGAGGCGCGGGTCCTCGGCTATCCCGGGTTCGGCGCGGTGCCGCCCGACCCCGCGGTGAGGTCGCTCGACGACCTCCATCGCTGGATCGTCGCGCGCCTTCCGCCGGGACCGAGCCACCTCGTCGCCCAGTCGATGGGCGGCGTCCTCGCCGCGCGGCTGGCGCTCGAGCGGCCCGAGCGCGTCCGGCGCCTCGTGCTCGTCGCGACGTCCGGCGGCGTGGACGTGCGGCGCCTCGGCGCGGCGGAGTGGCGCGACGAGTACCGGGCGTCGCGACCGGGCGTCCCCCTCTGGTTCGTCGACGACCGGACCGACCTGACGGACCGGCTCACGGAGCTCCGCGCGCCGACGCTCCTCGTGTGGAGCGACTCGGATCCGATCAGCCCGCTCCACGTCGGGAGCTTCCTCGCCGACCGGATCGCCGGCGCGCGCCTCGCCGTCGTCCGCGGCGGGACCCACGCGTTCGCGAGCGAGCGGCCGGACGAGGTCGCCGCGCTCATCCGGGCGCACCTGACGTGAGCGGGGCCTCGGCGTCGCGCTCGTCAACGCCTCGCCGCGCCCGCGCGGATCCTCACGCCCGCTCGCAGGAGCCTCGGCGCGCCGACGGTGTCCACGCCGGCGCGGCCGACGACGAAGCGGCGATCGAGCAGGTTGTCCGCCGCGGCGAACAGCTCGACGGTGCGCCCGACGGGCACCGACAGGAACGCGTCCACCACGGCGAACGCCGGGAGCGCGAGCGTGTTCTGGTCGTCCTCCCAGGCGCGCGAGAGCCAGCGGACCTCGACGCGCGACGCGAGGAGCCCGGGTCGGCTCCACCCGAGCGCCGCCGTCGCGCGGTGCGCGGGATCGTGCGCGAGCGCCTTTCCCTCGAGCTCGGGCCGGCCCGGCGCGGACGCCACGCGCGCGTCGGCGAACGTGTACGCGAGCGCCGCCTCGACGCCCGCGCCGGCTCTCACGCCCGCCTCCGCCTCGACGCCGCGGACGTCCGCCCGCCCGAGGTTCTCGCGCCGCCGCGTCGCGCCGTCGTCGAGCGGTGCGGGGAGCGTCACGACCGCGATCGCGTCCTCGAGCGCGCTCCAGAACGCGGTCACCCGCAGCCTGACGCCCGGCGCGGGCGCGAGCTCGGCCCCGGCCTCGGCGCCCGTCAGGACCTCCGGCCGGAGGCCCGGGTTCGCCGCGGTGAGCACGGTCCCGACCTGGAAGGGCCGGTACAGCTCGTTCAGCGTCGGCGCGCGGAACGCGCGGTACGCCGACCCGCGCAGCGTCAGGCCCGGCGCCGCCGACCAGCGCACCGCGAGCCGGGGCGAGAGGAGGGCGCGCGTGCGGGGCGCGAAGACCTCCCGCTCGACCGCGCCGCCCCCCAGGGTCCGCGAGGCGTCGCCACTCCCCGCTCGCCAGACGTCGGCGCGGAGCGCGCCGCCGACCTCGATCGCGGGCGCGGGGGTCCAGGCGTCCTGCACGAACGCGCCGCCGGTCCACTGCGCCCCTCCCGCGCCCCGCCCGACCGCCGTCGTGGTCATGACCGCAGACGGGAAGAGCGTCTCGTCGCTCTCGCCCGACACGCGGCGGAGGTCCGCTCCGGCCGAGAGCGCGTGGCTCGCCGCCGGCGTGGGCGCGACGACGAGGGAGCCGCCGAGGTCCCTCGAGGGCACGTCCTGCACGGCGGAGAGCGCCTCGGTCGTCCGGCTCGCGTCCACGCGCGCGCGCTCCTGCCCGAACCGCCGCGTTCCCCCGTAGACGAGGACGGAGATCCGCCCCGCGGGGCCGTGCGCGTCGAGCTCCGCGCGGCCGGTGACCGCGCGCGCCGTCGCGTTCGTGTGCGCCGTGCCGCCGTCCTGCGCCTCGGAGAAGAATCCGCCTCCGAGGCGGAGCGTGAGCCCGTCCCGGGGCGACGCGGCGAGCCGGGCCCGCGCGGTCACGTGGCGTGCGCTCGCGGCGCGATCGACGGGACCGCGCATCCACGGCGCGACGACCGGGTATCCGTCCGTCCCGGCGTGCTCGGCATCGACGGCGCCGGCGAGGCCGCCGCGTCGGCCCTCTGCGCGCGCCGCGAGGCCATAGGTGCCGAAGGACCCCGCGGAGGTCTCGGCCTCGACGCCGGTCCCGGTGACCGGGCGGGAGACGAGGGCGACGACGCCCCCCAGCGCCGCGCTGCCGTAGAGCGCGGACGCGCCGCCGGGCGCGACCTCGACGCGGTCGAGGCCGAGGCGAGGGAGCGATCGCCACGGCACGAACCCGGAGAACGGGTCGTCCACCGGGACCCCATCGTCGAGGAGGAGCGCGCGCGCGACGGCCGACGGGCCGACGCCGCGCAGCGTGAGCCCCTGCGAGGACGGATCCGCGGCGAGCGACGTCGCGCGGCGGAAGGTCGCGAGCGAGGGGACGGATCGGAGCGCCCCGTCGAGCGTCGGCGCGGCGCTCCGCTCGAGCGCCTCGCGCCCGACGACGGTCACCGCGGTCGGGAGCGACGCCGCCTCCCGCGGCGAGCGCGTCCCGACGACGACGACCTCGCCCGGTACGGTCGGGAGCGCGTCCGCGACCGTCGCCGCGGCAGCGGGGTCGGGCGCGGGCGCTGCCTCGTCGGGGCCGCCGCGCGCGGCGGCGGGCGTGATCACCGCGAGCGCCGCGGCGAGCGCGGGGGCGGCGAGGCGGCTCACGTCCGGTTCCTAATCGGCGCGCAGCTTCGACGACGCGTGCATCCCACCCGAGCGGCCAGAACCTGCACCGGAACGTGATCTTCCGCGGGGCGAAGGCGCCCGAGCTGCCGTTCTCCTCCGTCGAGTCCAAGGACCCCGAGGACCTCTGGACGTACCTCGAGTCGCTGCGGAAGCAAGGGCTCGACTCGCTCGCGATCCCGCACAACCAGAACGCGAGCAACGGCCTCATGTACGACTGGATCGACAGCAAGGGTCAGCTCATCGACGAGACCTACGCCGCCCGCCGCGCGCTCAACGAGCCGGTGAGCGAGATCACGCAGAACAAGGGCACGTCGGAGACGCACCCGGCGCTCTCGCCGAACGACGAGCTCGCGAGCTTCGAGATCTTCGACTACCTCCTCGCCGCCCCGCAGAAGAGCAAGGTCCACGGCAGCTACGTGCGCGAGGCGTACGCGCGCGGCCTCGTCCTCGAGGAGCGCACCGGCGCGAACCCGTACAAGTTCGGGGTCATCGGGAGCACCGACTTCCACAGCGGGACGAGCACGTCCTCCGAGGAGGCGTACGGCGGCAACCTCGACGGCATCGACCCGAAGGCGAGTGGCAGCGCGGCCGCCTCGGACCGGACCGCGGACCTCCTCGGGTCGCAGCGCGTCCTGTTCGGCTCCGGCGGGCTCGCAGGCGTCTGGGCCGAGCAGAACACCCGGGAGGCGATCTACGACGCGCTCCGGCGCAAGGAGGTGTTCGCGACCTCCGGGACGCGCCTCAAGTTCCGCTTCTTCGGCGGGTGGAGCTACGGGCGCGGCCTCGTGGACGGCGGCGACTGGGTGAAGGTGGCGTACGCGCAGGGGGTGCCGATGGGCAGCGACCTGCCGGCGCGCCCCGGCGCGGCGAAGGCGCCGCGCTTCGTCGCCTGGGCGGTGAAGGACGCGGACGGCGCGAACCTCGACCGGCTCCAGGTGGTGAAGGTCTGGGTGAAGGGGCAGAAGCACCACGAGAAGGTGTTCGAGGTGGCGCAATCCGGCGGCCGCAAGCCGGACGCGAGCGGCAAGGTCCGCCCGGTGGGGAGCACCGTCGACCTCGAGACGGCGACCTACACGAACGACATCGGCGCGGTCGAGCTCGCGACCGTCTGGGAGGACCCGGAGTTCGACCCCGCGTCGCCCGCGGTCTACTACCTGCGCGTCGTGGAGATCCCGACGCC
>JAHWYA010000294.1 GCA_020028115.1 Anaeromyxobacter sp. | reverse complement strand
CCGCCCGCCCCCAGGCCGCCGGACGCGGCCGCGGGCGAGCGGCACCTCCGGAACGTCCGCCAGCTCACCTTCGGCGGGGAGAACGCCGAGGCGTACTGGAGCTTCGACGGCCAGCGGCTCGTGTTCCAGTCCACCCGCGACGGGCGCGAGTGCGATCAGGAGTACGTGATGCGCCCGGACGGCACCGGGGTGGAGCTGGTCTCGACGGGCAAGGGCGTCGTGACCTGCGGCTACTTCTTCCCCGACGGCTCGCGGATCGTCTACGCCTCGACGCACGAGAGCATGGGGCCGTCCTGCCCGCCGAAGCCGGACCGGTCGCAGGGCTACGTCTGGCCGCTCCACGACTACCAGCTCTACACCGCGCGGCCGGACGGGGAGGACGTGCGGCCCCTCGCGCCGGCGCCCGGCACGTACAACGCGGAGGCGACGATCTCGAAGGACGGCTGGATCGTCTTCACCTCCACGCGCGACGGCGATCTCGACCTCTACAGGATGCGGCTCGACGGCACGGGCCTCGTCCGGCTCACGGACACCCCCGGCTACGACGGCGGCGCGTTCTTCTCCGCCGACGGGCGGCGGATCGTGTACCGCGCGAGCCGCCCGGCGCCGGGGGCCGAGCTCGACGACTACCGCGCGCTCCTCGCGCGGAAGCTCGTGCGCCCCTCGCGCCTCGAGGTGTGGGTCATGAACGCCGACGGGACGGACCAGCGCCAGGTGACGCACGTCGGCGCCGCGAACTTCGCCCCGTTCTTCCACCCCGACGGGCGGCGGATCGTCTTCGCGTCGAACGTGAAGGATCCCCGCGGGCCGAACTTCGACCTCTACCTCGTGAACGACGACGGCACCGGCCTCGAGCAGGTGACCACGTACGACGGGTTCGACGGCTTCCCCATGTTCTCGCCCGACGGGAGGAAGCTCGTCTTCGCGTCGAACCGGAACGGGAAGCGGCCGGGCGAGACGAACGTGTTCGTCGCGGACTGGGTCGAGTAGCGCGGGCGCGCGGCCCGCGCGCCGGGCAACCCGCGCTACGGCTTTCGCGCCGAGTAGCCCCGGAGGCGCGCCGGCGAGAACGGGGCGAGGTCCACGGGCGGGGGGCCGCCGAGCACCGCCGCGGCGAGCGCGTCGGCCGTCACCGGCGCGAGGAGGATCCCGTTCCGGGTGTGGCCGGTGGCGTAGAGGAGGCCCGGCACGGTCCCCGCGCCGAGGATCGGCTCGCCGTCGGGGCTCGCGGGGCGGAAGTTCGACCAGGTCTCCACGACGGGCGCCCGCTCGAGGGCCGGGGCGACGCCGATCGCGACGTCGAGCACGTGCCGGAGCCCGCCCGCGGTCACCGCCTTCTCGAACCCGACCTCCTCCATCGTCGAGCCGCAGAGGATGCGGCCGTCGGGGCGCGGCACCACGTAGCCGTGGCCGGAGAAGACGACGCGCGAGAGGAGCGGCGGCCGCGTGTCGAGGACCGCGATCTGCCCGCGCACCGGCCGCACCGCGCCGGGTGGGAGCCCGTGCCCCTCGACCTGGAGCGACCAGCTCCCCGCCGCGAGGATCACCGTGCCGGCCTCGATCCGCCCCGACTCGTGCTCGACCCCGGCGGCCCGCCCGCCCTCCACAACGATCCGCCGGACCTGGCCGGTGACGAAGCGGGCGCCGGCGCGGGCCGCCGCGACGTAGACCGCGCGCGCGAGCGACCGCGGGTCGAGGGAGCCCTCGTCCGCGAAGAAGAGGGCGCCGCGCGCCTCGGGAGAGATCGCGGGCTCGAGCCGGCGCACCGCCGCGTCGTCGAGCACCTCCACGGGCAGCCCGTGGCGCAGGATCTTCTCGGCGCGCGCGGCGAGGACCTTCGCGTGCTCGTCGTCGAGCGCGACCTCGAGCGTCCCGAGGGTGCGCAGCCCGACCGACATCCCGGAGAGCGCCTCCACCTCGGCCGCGAAGCCCGGGTAGCGGGCGAGCGAGGCGCGGCAGAGCGCGTAGAACGGGCCAGGCTCGAGCGCCTCGACGCCGGGGGAGAGGATGCCCCCCGCCGCGCTCGAGGCCTCGGCGCCTGGCACGGCGCGCTCGAGCACCGCGACGGCGCGGCCCGCCTGCGCGAGGCGGAGCGCGACGGACGAGCCCTGCACGCCGGCGCCCACGACGACCACGTCCACTCGCATGGCGCGGGAGAGTAGCCCCGAAGTGCGTGGTGCGGAAGCGGCGGACGTCGCCGGGCGCCCTCGGCGGGCGCCGGTCTACACGGGCGAGGTGCGGGCGCTCCCCGCCCCGAGCGCCGCCGCGCCGTTGCTGCCGCCGTTCGGCGATGCCCCCGCGCCGGCAGACCGGGAGAGGCCGTGCACGAGCAGGTCGAGGACGTGCCGGCGCCAGGCCTCGGGGTCCGGCGCCTCGCCCGCGAACGTGCGGGCCGCCTCGCGCGTCGAGGCGACGAGCGCGGCGACGCCGCCGACCGTCACGACCGCGAGCATCGGGTCGATGCCGTCCGGCGCCCCGTCCAGCGAGGACGCGGCGCGGCGGAGCGGCTCCACGATCGTCGGGTCGTTCGTGGCGAGTTGCGAGAGGAACGGCGCGCCGTCGAGGTACTCCCGGATCAGGATCTGCGCGCCCGTCGGGTCGTCCATCATCGCGTCCACGTACGCGACCACCACCGCGTCGGCTCCGACCGAGCCCCCCTCGAGCCGCCGGGCGATCTCGTTCGCCGACGCGATCCAGACCGACCGCAGGATGTCGACGTAGAGCGCCCGCTTCGAGGCCCAGTGACGGTACATGAGGGCCACGTTGCAGGACGCGCCGCGCGCGATCCCCTGCACGCGCGCGCCGTGATAGCCGCGCTTCGAGAACTCGGTGCGGGCCGCCTGCCAGATCCGCTCCGCGATCCCCGCTCGGGTCGGTCCATTCCGTCGGTTGGCCACGGAGCCGTCCATCCGACCCCTGCTTACCTAGTTGCTTGACGCAGGTCAAGCGCGGGTGCGGCATTCTGTCAACCCACGTGGGGGGGCGTATGTAAGAAGGGCGCAGTGAGCGGGCCCCGGACCATCCTCCACCTCGACCTGGACGCGTTCTACGCGTCGGTGGAGCAGCTCGACGATCCGGCGCTGCGCGGCAGGCCCGTGATCGTGGGCGGCCCGTCCCGGCGCGGCGTCGTGTGCGCCGCGAGCTACGAGGCGCGGCGGTCCGGCGTCCGCTCCGCCATGCCCACCGCGCGGGCGCGCAAGCTCTGTCCCGACGGCGTGTTCCTCCCGCCGCGCTTCGAGCGGTACGGCGAGCTCTCCGAGCGCGTGTTCGGGATCTACCGGCGCTACACGCCGCTCGTCGAGCCGCTCTCGCTCGACGAGGCGTTCCTCGACGTCACGGCGAGCCGGGCGCTGCACGGGCCGGGGCGCGACATCGCGCGGGCGATCAAGGGCGCGGTGCGCGGCGAGTGCGGCCTGGCCGTCTCGGCGGGCGTCGCCGAGGTGAAGCTCGCGGCCAAGATCGCGACCGATCTCGGGAAGCCGGACGGCCTCGTGGAGGTGCCGCACGGCGGCGTCGCCGCGTTCCTCGCGCCGCTCCCGGTCTCGCGGCTGTGGGGCGTCGGGAAGGTGACCGAGGAGGCGCTGCGCCGGATCGGGGTCGCGACGATCGCCGACCTCGCCGCGACGCCGGACGTCGCGCTCGCCGGGGCCATCGGGGCGACGCACGCCCTCGGGCTGAAGGCGCTCGCCCGCGGGGAGGACCCGCGCGACGTGGTGCCCGACGAGGCGGCGCGGTCGATCGGCGCGGAGGACACGTTCGGAGAGGACCTCGAGGGGGCGGCGGCCCTCGACCGCGAGCTGCTCGCCCAGGCCGCGCGGGTGGGCCGGCGGCTGCGCGCCGCGAAGCTCGCGGGCCACGTCGTCACGCTGAAGGTGAAGTACGCCGACTTCACCGTCGTGACGCGGCGCACCACCCTCGAGCGCGCGACCGACGACGACCACGCCATTCACGCGGCGGCGCGGGCGCTCCTCGCGCGCGTCGACCTCGCGCGAGCCGTCCGCCTCTCCGGCATCTCGGTCTCGGGCTTCGCGGGCCCCGCGGAGCGGGGGCAGCTCGACCTGTTCGGCGCGGCGCCCGCCGCCGAGGCGGAGGACGGGCGCCGCCGCGCGCTCAACGCCGCGATCGATCGGCTCGCCGA
>JAHWYA010000293.1 GCA_020028115.1 Anaeromyxobacter sp. | reverse complement strand
GCCCGATCGTCCCGCGCGCCGTCACCTCGAGGGCCGACGCCTCGAGCCGCGTCGCGCCGCCGGAGTCGACCCACCAGAGGTCGCCGCCGTGGAGCTCGACCCGGGAGAAGTGGACGGTCCAGCCGCCGCCCCCTTCGTCTGCGCCGCCCGCGGGCCTCGCCGCGGGAGGACGGGCCGGCCGCGACGGCGCGAACGCGCGCGCGAGCGAGGTCCCGCCGTCCGCCTCCTCCTCGAGGAGGACGGAGGGGGACTCGAGCTCGACCGCGAGCCCCACCGTCCGCGACCGCAGCGCGGTCACGTCCACGTGGACCCTTGCGCGCCCGACGGAGAGGACGAGGTGGTCGTCGGGGTCGTAGACCTCGAGCCCCCGGAGCTCGAGCGCGCCGCCCGGGAGCACCGCGATCCCGGCGAGCTCGAGCCTCCCCGCGATGGCCTCGTCGAGGACGCCCACCACCCTCGAGGCGATCGCGGGGCGCGCGAACGGCGCCGTCGCGAGGAGCGCCGCGGCCGAGACGGCGAGCCCCACGAGGGCGACGGCGCCGAGGAGCGCCCAGCCGGTCCACGAGAGCGCGCGAGAGAGGGCCCGCACTAGAACGCCTCGCCGATGGAGATGTGCACGGCGACGATGGGCTCGCGGTGGAGCGCGCCGTCCGGCCAGCGCGTGAACGGGACCGCCGGGAACGCGGACAGGTCCGTGGACCAGCGATCCGGGAGCCGCGCCGCGACGTCGACCCGGAGCGGCCCGAACGGCGTGCGGTAGCGCAGACCGAGGCCCGCGGCGTACTGCAGGGCTCCGGGGGAGAGCGCCTCCTGCCACGCGGAGGGAATGGAGCTCGCGTCCGAGATGCCGCCCGCGTCGAGGAACGCGGCCGCGCCGAGCGCGCCGGTGAGCGCGAAGCGGAGCTCCGCGCTGCCGTCGGCGAGCCCGTTGCCGCCGACCGGGACCCAGTCGTTTCCCTGGCGCTCCATCCGCGCGAGGCGGCGGTTGTAGTAGCCGCGCATCGAGAGCGGGCCGCCGGCCTGGAACCGCGCGATGACCGGCGGTGCCCCGGTCTCGAAGAGCGGGACGAGCGCGCCGACCCGGCCGCGCAGGGCGAGGACCGTCCGCTCGCTGAGCGGCCGGAACCAGCGCGCCTCGGGGAAGAACCGGAGGTAGCGGTAGCCGTACCCCGCCACGTTGAACGCCTCCTGTACGGAGACACCGACGTACAGGCCGCGCCGCGTGTTCAGCGGATCGTCGCGCCCGTCCCAGGCGATCGTCTGCTCGAGGTAGGTGAGGAGGCACACCGACCCGCGGCAGTTCTCGAGCGCCGCGCTGCTCGCCGTGCGGCCGGGGACGACCTCCACGCCGTAGTTCGAAAGGTCGTACACCTCGAGGTTGTAGGACGGCGTGAGCTTCCACCTCGGGCGAAGCCGCAGCGGCAGGGAGAGCTTCAGCCGCTCGGAGTAGAAGTCGAACGCCTGCTCGATCCCCTTCTCGAGCTCGAGGCGCGCGCTCGCGTCCACCCACCGCGTGAACGCGCCGGGCTGCCCGAACTCGGTCGAGACGAGCCCGACCGTCCCCGCCTTCGTCGCGCCCCACGGGTTCGGCAGCCAGGCGTAGCCGAGCCGCCCCTCGACGCCGAGGCGGCGGAGGTCGCCGTAGAAGTTCCGGTCCTGCCAGCCGGTGAGCACGTGCGCGTCCCACCGGATCGCCTGGACGCCGAGGCCCGGCCCCGCCCGCACGGTTCGGAACGGCGCCCGCTGGATCAGGACCTCGACCCCGATCGTCCCGCGCTGCTCGTCGACCCGGCGCAGCCGCTGGACGCGGACGCCGCCGAACGCGCCGAGCTGGAACACGCGCACCTGCGCCTCGGCGAGCTTCGTCTCGTCCCACCAGTCGCCCGGGTGGATCACCGCGTGGACCTGGTCGAGGATCTTGCCTCGCGGCAGCTGCGCGCCCGCCGCGAGCGAGACGGCGCCGAACTTCCAGCGGCGCCCCGCGTCCACGTCGTAGGTCACCTCCGCCGCGGCCGCCTCCGGGAGGATCACCGCGCGCTGCGTCACCTCGGCCGTGGCCCACCCGGTGGACGCGAGCGCGGCCGCGAGCGCGGCGCGGCTCGCGTCGTAGGCGCCCTCGGTGAAGACGTCCCCGACCCGGAGCGGGAGCGCTCCCACGCGCGCGCGCGCCTCCGGCGCCTCGGCGAGGCCGTTCACCGTGAGCTTCGTGACGCGGACGGGCCGGCCCTCCGTCACCCGCATGACGACGGTGACGCGGTCCGCGCCCGGCCGAACCACCTCGACGTCGGCCTTCGCCTCGTAGTAGCCGCGGGCGCGGTAGTACGCCTCGACGCGCCGGCGGTCGGCGGCGAGCGCGTCCGGATCGAGCCGCTTCGGCTCGCTCCAGCGCCAGCGCCCCGACGCCTGGGTCGCGAGCCGCTCCTTCAGCGCGTCCGCGTCCACCGAGCGGACGCCCTCGAGCCGGAACTTGGTGACGACCGGCTCCTCTGGCGTCCCGCGGGCGCGCAGGCACCCGCCGGTGCCGAGGGCGAACGCGAGGGCGATGACGGCGGCGCTCCGGACCATGCGGGGATCGCTCGATCATGGCACGCGCGGCGACGATCCGCTGTCGTCTTTGGGGCGCGGCGCGCTCCGCTCGTGCGGGGCGCCGGGGTGCGTCACACCGGGGACGAGAGGAGGAGCGCCAGGTTCCGGTGCTCCCACGCACGCGCGCGCCCGTGGTCCGGATAGGCGCGCTCGCGCCGGCGGAACTCTGCGCCGTGCACGATCCGGCGGCCGTTCACCTCGCGCGCCGGCACCGCCTGGTGCAGCATCTCGTGGAACACCACCGCGGCGACGTAGAACTCCGGGACCTGCGGACGGTCGAGCGTCGGGTGGATCCGGATGATGCGCGCGTCCTGGACGTAGACGCCGGTCTTCACCGTGCGCCGCCGCTTGCCCGGGCGCGCCGGGCCCCAGCCGATGCGCGCCTCGATCTCGCCGCCGAACTGCTCGCCGTTCAGGCGATCGTAGATCTCCTGCAGGTCGTGGACGCGGCCGCGGGCGAGGAGCCGGTCCGCGCGCGGCATCGCGATGCGCGCGCGGTTCCGCTTCACGAACGCGTCGATGCGCGTCCCCGCCTCGCGGCGGCGCGCCGCCGCGCCACGGCGCGGACCCGCGAACGCCGCGAGCGCCGTGACCACCTCGTTCGGCGCCTCGAGGAACATGTGGTGGACGCGGTAATGGATCTCGTCGGGGTTCCGGCGAAACGAGACCATCGTCGAGCGGTTGTCGTGCACCGTCAGGCGCACGCGCTCGGCGAGGAGGTCGGAGAGCGTGTCGGCGAGCTCGCGCGCGGAGGAGACGTTCGCGGCGCGAGGCGCGCGGCGCGCGTCGAAGAGGTTGAGCTGTCGATTCGACTCGGCGGGGCGGGGCACGCGGCCCCGATCCTACGAAGGTGGCGTCCCGCCCATCAAGGGGTCCCCTACCGGACGTGCAACCTCCCGGGTGGGATGCGGCCGGGCGAGCAGGCGGTCGTTCAGTCGGGGGGACACTCGGCCCTTCGGGCCTCGCGCCCCCCCCGAGCCCCCTGCTCGCTCGAGATCCGTGCTCGCGGCGAAGCCGCGCTCGTCACTGGGGGCCCCCTGAGGGGCCGGGGCAGACTCATCCGTCTGCCCCTGCGCTCGCGCCGCCTCCGCGTCGCCTCGCTAGGCCTCTTCCTCGGCGAGGAGCCGCTCGACGCGCGCGGGCTCGACGCGCAGGAGCGTCACCTTCTCCTGGCTGTAGGTCACCGCCCCGGGCGCCGCGCCCTTCGCCTTCCGGACGTGCTTCGCGCGCGTGGCGGCGACCTCCGCCTGCGGCGCGCCGCGCGCGTCCGAGAAGTGGACCGCGAGGTGGGCGGCGTCGAGGAACGTCTCCTGGTCCGGGGCGCGCCCCTTCTCGAGCCGCACCACGACGTGCGACCCGGGGAGGCCCCGCGCGTGCAGCCAGAGGTCGTTCCCGCGCGCGACGCGGACCGTGAGCGCGTCGTTCTCCGCCGCGCCGCGCCCGACGAGGATCGCGATCCCGGCGGCGGAGCGGAACGTCCGGTACGGTGGCGCCGGCTCGTCCTTGCGGCGGCGGGGCGGGGACGGCGGCCGGGGCACCGCGCCGAGCCGGCGG
>JAHWYA010000292.1 GCA_020028115.1 Anaeromyxobacter sp. | reverse complement strand
CGCCCCGCGCGCCGCGGTCCGGGCGCCCCCGCGGCTCGCGCGCCCGCCCGACCGTCCCGAGCTCCGGCTCCCGCGGGCCGCCGCGGTCTCCCGCGCGACGAGCTCGTTGAAGTTCGACCGCTGCCCGCCGGCCGTCTCCTCCTCGCACACGAACGCGAGGCCGGCCTGGTCGAACTTCTCGAACCACTCGTCCCAGGAGATCCGGCGGAGCTTGCCCTCGCCCGACCCCCCGGGGAAGTCGATCCGGATGATCCCGGTCTGCCCTTCGCCGGCGGTGGCCGTCACCTCGGCCGGCGAGCCGCCCCGGTCCTCCGCCCACCTGCGGATGGTCTCGTGGTCCGTCGTCGTTCGCGAGACGTTCTTGGCCATGATCTCCTCCCGTGACCCTCTGGGCCGCGTACACGGTGCGCACGGGCCGCCCGCCCCGCATCTGCGCTTGCCCCGGTGCGGGCGGTGGCGGAAGATTCGCGGTCCTCACTCGACCGGAGGTCACATGCGCTTCACCGTCCTCGCCCTCGCGCTCGCCGTGCTCGTCCCCGCCGCCGCGCGCGCCCAGAACCCGTGGGACGTCGCGAAGAAGGCCGCGGGGGGCGCCACCACCGCGAAGCTCGAGAAGGAGCTCAACAAGCGGCTCCTCGACGAGGGCCGCAAGAACCAGTGCTCGTTCAAGAGCGGGACCGCGGAGCTCGAGAAGGGCTGCGACGCGAAGGCGAAGCGGCTCGCGAACGCCCTCATCGACGCGAAGAAGAAGCTGAGCGGGGCGGGCGTCCAGAACTTCAAGTTCGTCGTCTCGGGGCACACCGACACGACCGGCTCCGCCGAGAAGAACAAGGCGCTCTCCGCCGACCGCGCCGCCGTGATGGTGAAGCAGCTCGTCGCGAAGGGGGTCCCCGCCGGCGACGTCGAGTCCGTCGGGATGGGCTCCGAGAGGCCGCTCGTCGCGCCGGACGACACGCCCGCCAAGAAGGCGAAGAACCGCCGCTACGAGGTCCAGGTGAAGCTGTAGCGGTCGCGACCGGCGGTGCGAGGCCGCACCCTTCCCGGGCCGGCGTCCGCCCGCCGCGTGCTAGCATCACCGCATGTCCTGGTGGATCTGGGTCCTCGTGGGGATCGGGCTCCTCGTCGTCGAGATGGCGACGCCGGGGGGGCTCTTCGCGCTGTTCTTCGGCGTGGGCGCGCTGCTCACGGCGGTCCTCGCCGCCGCCGGGGCCGGCGCGACCGGGCAGTGGCTCGCCTTCTCCGTCCTGTCGGTGGTGCTCCTCGCGACCCTGCGCCAGACGCTCCAGCGGAGGCTCGCGTCGAAGGCCGCGCCGGCGGTGGACTCGCTCGTCGGCGAGGAGGTGATGCTCCTCGGTGACCTGCCCGCGGGGGGCGAGGCGCAGGCCGAGCTCCGCGGCGTCCCGTGGAGCGCGCGCGCCGCGTCCGGGCTCGAGCTCCGCAAGGGGCAGCGGTGCCGGGTCGAGCGGATCGAGGGAGTCACGCTGTTCGTCCGCGGCGAGTAGCGGACCGTCAAACGCCTTCCGGAGGAGTCACATGGACACCGTCAGCGCCGCGCTCGTGATCGCCGTCGTGATCGCGATCTTCGTCCTCTTCGTCGTCTGGAAGACGGCGGTCGTCGTCCCGCAGCAGAACGCCTTCGTCGTCGAGCGGCTCGGCAAGTTCAACGCCGTGCTCGACGCGGGCTTCCACGTGCTGGTGCCGTTCTTCGACGTGATCCGCTACCGGCACACGCTGAAGGAGCAGGCGGTCGACATCCCGGAGCAGATCTGCATCACGAAGGACAACGTCCAGGTGGCGGTCGACGGCATCCTGTACCTCAAGGTGCTCGACCCGCAGCGCGCGTCCTACGGCATCGCCGACTACTACTACGCCATCTCCCAGCTCGCGCAGACCGCGCTGCGGTCCGAGATCGGCAAGATCGACCTCGACCGCACCTTCGAGGAGCGGACCCACATCAACGGGATGGTCATCACCGAGCTCGACAAGGCGACCGGCCCCTGGGGGATCAAGGTCCTCCGCTACGAGATCAAGAACATCACCCCGCCGCAGGACGTGCTCGCCGCGATGGAGAAGCAGATGCGCGCGGAGCGGGAGAAGCGCGCGGTGGTCCTCACCTCCGAGGGCGAGCGCGACGCCGCCATCAACAACGCCGAGGGCAAGAAGCAGCAGGTCATCAAGGAGTCGGAGGCGGCGCGGCAGCGGCAGATCAACGAGGCCGAGGGTCAGGCGCAGGCGATCCTCGCCGTCGCGACCGCGACGGCGGAGGGCCTGCGCCAGGTCGCGATCGCGATCAGCCAGCCGGGCGGGCCCGAGGCGGTGCAGCTGCGCGTCGCCGAGCAGTACGTGCACGAGTTCGGCCGGCTCGCGAAGACGAACAACACGGTGATCCTGCCGGCGAACCTCTCCGACGTGGGGTCGATGATCGCCCTCGCGACGAGCGTGCTGCGCGCGGGCAAGGACCCGGAGCCCACGCGGAACACGGTGGTGTCGCCGCCCTCCGCGCGCCCCGCGATCGCGCCCGCGCCGCGCCCGCGGCCGCCGTTCCCCGAGACGTAGCGAGCGGCGCGCCCCGAGCTACCTCGGCCGGGACAGCCGCCGGAAGGCGTCGAGGTGGCGCGCGGCGTCCTCCGGCCGGCCGAGCCGCTCGAGGAGCCGCGCGGTGTTGAAGTGCGCGTCCGCGAGGGCGCGGTCCGCCTCGAGGGCGCGCGCGTAGGCGAGGAGCGCCTCGTCCGGGAGGCCCTGGTCCTCGAGGGCGACGCCGAGGTTGTACGCGGCGAGCGCGCGGTGGGCGGCCGAGGTCGCCGCGCGGCGGTAGTGCAGCTCCGCGCCGCGCAGCTCGCCGCGCTCGTGGAGGAGCCGCCCGAGGTTCAGGTGCGCGCCGCCGTGGTCCGGGTCGATCGCGAGGGCGCGGCGGTAGGCGTCCTCCGCCTCGTGGGGCGCGGCGTCGTCGAGGTCCTCGCCCCAGCGGTACCAGGCGTCGGAGTCGAGCGGGGCCACGCGCGCCCGGCGCGCCGCCGCGCGCACCACCGGCGCCACCTTGCGCGCGAGGTCGCCGACCCCGAAGTCGAGGAGCACCTGGCCGGTCTCGGGGTGCCAGCGCGCGCCGCCGTCCTGCACGACCACGCGGTCCCCGTCGGCGGAGACGCGGACGGCGGCGAGGGGGCGCCCCTCGGGGAGCTGCGTGCGGAGGGAGCGCAGGGCCTTGCGGACGCGGAACCGCGGGATCCGGGCGTGGACGAGCCCCGCCGCGGCGCGCAGCAGCACGAGGTCCTGGAACGAGAACCTGAGCTCGTTGCGAGGCCCGCGGCGCGGCGACACGAACCCGGCGCGCGCGAGCCGTCGCACCTCTCCCTGGGGGAGGTCGAGCATCCTCGAGACGTCCCGCGAGCGGTAGCCCCACACGGCGCGCGAGACTAACCCGGGGGTCCGTCAGCGCGACCTGGACCACGACCACGTCCACGACCACGTCCACGTCCACGTCCACGTGGGGGTGGCGACATTCAGTTATGCCCGACCGCCTCGACCGCTACCGCGAGAAGCGCGATCCCGGCGGGACCCCCGAGCCGTTCGGTCCCGCGCGCGAGGGAGCGGAGGGCTCCCTCGCCCGGCGCCTCTTCGTGGTGCAGAAGCACGCGGCGCGCAGGCTGCACTGGGACTTCCGGCTCGAGCTCGACGGCACCTTGCGGAGCTGGGCGGTGCCGAAGGGTCCCTCCTACGACCCGGCCGACAAGCGCATGGCGGTCGAGGTCGAGGACCACCCGGTGGAGTACGCCGACTTCGAGGGGATCATCCCCGCGGGGAACTACGGCGCGGGCGAGGTCATCGTGTGGGATCGCGGCGCGTGGCGCCCGCTCTCCGATCCTCGGGACGGCCTCGCGCGGGGGAAGCTCGTCTTCGTGCTCGAGGGCTACAAGCTCCGCGGCGAGTGGACCCTCGTGCGGACGCGGCGCGGGCAGGGCGGGAAGCAGCAGTGGCTCCTCCTCAAGCACCGCGACGCGCTCGCCGGGCCCGGGCGCGCGGTGCCGGAGGAGTCGGTCCTCACCGGCCGGCTCGTCGAGGAGGTCCGGGCGCAGGACCCGCGCGGCGAGGCGGCGGTGGAGGAGGCGCGCCGGCTCCGCGCGCCCGGGCGGCGCCGCGGCGCC
>JAHWYA010000291.1 GCA_020028115.1 Anaeromyxobacter sp. | reverse complement strand
CGCGAGTACGGCGCCCGCGCGGCGGGGTTCGTCCTGTCCGGCATGGGGAGCGACGGCGCGGAGGGGCTCGCGCTCGTGCGCGCCGCCGGCGGCTACACGGCCGCGCAGAGCGCCGCGACCTCCGTGATCTTCGGGATGCCGCGGGTGGCGCTCGAGTGCGGCGCGGCGGCGCACGAGCTCGACCTCGAGGACGTGCCGCGCACGATCCAGGCGCTCACGGCGCGCTAGACCGCGGGCTCCTGCTGCGAGAGGCAGTGGAGGGTCCCGAGCCCCCACACGAGGTCGAGCGCGTGGATCCCGACGACGGGCCGGTCGCGGAAGAGCTCGGCGAGGATGCCGAGCGCGATCCGGTCGTTCGGATCGTTGAACGTCGGGACGAGGACCGCCGCGTTGCAGACGTAGAAGTTCGCGTAGCTCGCCGGGAGCCGCTGGCCGTCGAAGACGACCGGCGCCGGCATCGGGAGGTACACGACCTCCGGGCGCGAGCCGTCCTGCAGCCGCGCGCCCTCGAGCCGCTCGCGGTTCTCCTCGAGCGGGCGGTGGTTCGCGTCGTTCGGGTTCGTCTCGCGGCAGAGCACGATGAGGCGCGGCGACACGAACCGCGCGAGGTCGTCGACGTGGCCGTGGGTGTCGTCGCCCGCGATCCCCTTCCCGAGCCAGATCGTGCAGGGCGCGCCGAGGACCTCGGCGAAGACCGCCTCGTAGTCCTCGCGGCCGAAGCCGGGGTTCCGGACCTGGACCTCGGGGTCGAGGAGGCACTCCTCGGTCGTGAGGATCGTCCCCTGCCCGTTCACGTCGATCGCGCCGCCCTCGAGGACGACCGGCCTTCCCTCGCGGACGGCGGGGAGGAGCGGGAGGCCGAGCGCCTTCGCGCCGCGCGCGGGGTTCTTCGCGTCGTTCTTCCAGTCCGGGTACTTCGCCCAGGCGTTGAAGCGGAAGCTCGCGATCGCCTTCTTCCCGTCCCGGACGACGAAGATGGGGCCGCTGTCGCGCGTCCAGACGCGGTCGGTGCGGGCGCGGCGGGGCTCCACGTTCTCGGGCGGGACGCCGGCGCGGGAGAGGACCTTCCTCACCTTGCGCTCGTGCTCCGCGTCCTCGACGAGGAGCCGGACCTTCTCGCCGCGCGCCACGTGGCGGACGATCTCGGCGTACACCCACGGGATCGGGCCGAACCGGCCAGGCCAGTCGCGCACGTTGTGGGGCCACGCGAGCCACGTCGCGTCGTGGCGCGCCCACTCGGCCGGCATCACCTGGGGCCGGCGCGCTACGATGGGGATCGGCTGGGTCACGTCGATGCGCGCGCTCATCCGTCGATGAACCTCTTCTCGATGCCGCCGTAGGCGTCGATGCGCCGGTCGCGGAGAAAGGGCCAGCCGCGGCGCACCTCCTCCATGCGACCCACGTCCACCTCGGCGACGAGGATCTCTTCCTGGTCCGTCGAGGCCTCGGCGACGACGACGCCGAACGGATCGCAGAGGAAGCTCGTCCCCCAGAACTCGAGCCCCGGCTCGCCGGGGACGGTCTTCTCGTGGCCGACGCGATTCACCGCGGCGACGAAGCAGCCGTTCGCGATGGCGTGGCCGCGCTGGATGGTCTTCCACGCGTCGCGCTGCGAGGCGCCGTGCTTCGCCTTCTCGTGGGGGTGCCAGCCGATGGCGGTCGGGTAGAAGAGGATCGCGGCGCCCTGCAGCGCCGTGAGCCGGGCGCCCTCCGGGTACCACTGGTCCCAGCAGATGAGCGTCCCGACGCGACCGAACCGCGTGTCGAAGGCCTTGAAGCCGAGGTCGCCGGGCGTGAAGTAGAACTTCTCGTAGAACGCCGGGTCGTCCGGGATGTGCATCTTCCGGTAGAGCCCCGCCGTGCGGCCGTCCGCGTCCAGGATGACGGCGCTGTTGTGGTAGAGCCCGGGCGCGCGCTTCTCGAAGATGGGGACGACGATCGCGACGCCGTGCTCCTTCGCGACCTTCGAGAGCCGCTCGGTGGACGGTCCGGGGACGGTCTCGGCGAGGTCGAACAGCGCCGCGTCCTCCTTCTGGCAGAAGTAGGGCGAGCGGTAGAGCTCGGGCAGGCAGACGACCTGCGCGCCCTTGCGCGCGGCGTCCGCGACCCGGGCGGCCGCCTTCTCGACGTTCTCCTGCGGGTCGGCGCTCATCGCCATCTGCACGAGGCCGACCTGGAACTTCTGGCTCATCGGTTCGCTCCGGCCCCGCCAGCTCCGGCGGGGGACGGGATTCTAAAGGAAACGGGCGGGGCTCGCGACGCGATCCCGCGCGGCGGCGCCTGGCGGCTCGCCGGACGGATGGCCTCGGCACGTGCGGCAGCACGGGTGCGGCAGCACGGGTGCGGCAGGACGGATCACTCGCAGCACGGGTCGTGAGTCTCCCCACGCGCCCCATGGAATGCGCTGCGGATCGGTCGTCCTCGACGGCGCCGGCACGTGCGGGTGAGCACCTTACGCTCGGCACTTCGTGCCGCTCTCGGCTCGACCGCGATCCCGTCCATGCGTGATCCGGTCGCCGAAGAGGTCTCCGACGCCCGGAGGAACATGACTCGGAAGACGAAGGCCGATTCGAGCGCCCTCGATCACTACCTTCGCGACATCAACCGGGTCGCGCTCCTCACCGTCGTCGAGGAGCAGCGCCTCGCGCGCGAGCTCCGCGATCACGGGGACAAGCGGGCGGGCCACCGGCTCGTCGAGGCCAACCTGCGCTTCGTCGTGAAGGTCGCGTTCGAGTACCGCGCGTACGGCCTCAACGTGACGGACCTCGTCCAGGAGGGGAACATCGGCCTGATGAGGGCGGTACAGAAGTTCGACCCGGACAAGCAGATCCGGCTCATCTCGTACGCCGTCTGGTGGATCCGGGCGTACATCCAGAACCACGTCCTGAAGTCCTGGTCGCTCGTGAAGCTCGGGACCACCCAGGCCCAGCGGAAGCTGTTCTTCTCGCTCGCCCGCACCCGTCGCGAGATCGAGCGGCTCTCGCCCGAGACGGGGCTCGACGCGCAGGACGAGAACGTCGAGCTCGTGGCGAAGAAGCTCAGGGTGAGGGTGTCGGACGTCGTCGAGATGCAGCAGCGGCTCGACGGACGCGACTTCTCGCTCGACGCTCCCGTGGGTGAGGGGACCTCGACGCGCCTCGATTCGCCCGCCTCCGGCCGCGCGTCGCAGGGCGAGGAGCTCGCCCGCGCCGAGGAGGGGGCCCTCCTCGGGCGCCGCATCGCAGCGGCGATGAGCCGGCTCGACCCGCGCGAGCGGCACATCGTCGAGGCCCGGCACATGGGAGAGGGCAAGGAGAAGCTGCGCGATCTCGGCCGGCAGCTCGGGTTCTCGCGCGAGCGCGCCCGCCAGCTCGAGATCCGCGCCCTCGAGAAGCTGCGCCGTGACCTCGGGCCGGTCGCCGGCGAGCTCGGCTGGCCGGTCGCGTCGCGCGCCCGTGCCGATCGGTAGGCGGGCGCGCCCGGCGCCCCGTCGGGGCGCCGGCGAGACCGCCGGGCGCGGTCATGACGGGGCGCCGCGATCAGGTGGGCGCGTGGATGGATAGGTTGGTACTCGCCATCGACGGGGGAGGTCTCATGGCACATCGGACGGGTGAGCGGGTCATTCACAGCTATGACGTCGGGCGCCGCCAGGTGCTCTGCGGGTGCCCGGAGCAGACGAGCTCGACGAAGCACGCCGCGGGCGTCACCTGCCTGACCTGCCGCGAGCTGCTGGACCGCGCGCCGGGGGCGGACCGGAAGGTGGGATCGCCGTCCTAGGGCCGCTTGCGGCTCGACGAGGAGCGGATGCGCCGGAGCAGGGCGAGCGCCACCGCGTCGAGACGCACCACCTCGGCGGCCCCGGCGTCCCGCGCTTCGCTTTCGGAGGCGAACGTCGGCGAGAGCGCGTGCTCGCCGACGGTCACGCGCCAGCGGCGCGCGTCGACCCTCTCGAGCCGAACGGTCCGTACGCGGGTCCCGAAGGAGTGCGGGGGGAGCGCCATCGGACGAAATCTAACGAGCAGGTCCGATGGGAGAAAGGGTCGCCATGGTGGATCGCAACGCCACCGTCCTCGTCGTCGAGGACGACGCCGTGTCCCGCGCCGCGCTGTGCGAGTACCTCGCGACCGCCGGGTACGGCGTCCGCGCCGCGGCGAGCGCCGCGGA
>JAHWYA010000290.1 GCA_020028115.1 Anaeromyxobacter sp. | reverse complement strand
GGCGCCGTCGCCCCTCAGCTCGTGGGCGAGGGCGCCCTCGAGGGCGTCGCGGTCCGGCCCCTCGGAGAGGGACGCGGGCGTCGGGAGCTGATCGAGCGGCCGCGGCGCCGGCGCACCGCGGCCCGTCGCGCACGCGAGCGCGAGGGCGGCGAGGACGGCGCCTGCGATCCGCCGGTGCACCGCTACCTCCCCTTCTTCTTCGCCGGCTTGGCCGGCGGCTTGGCCTTCTTGGCCGGCTTCGCCGGCGCGTTCTTCGCAGCGGGGCTGCGCGTGGCACCGGCCTTCGTGGTCGTGGTCGTGGTCGTGGACGTGGCCGTGGTCGTGGACGACGCGGCCGCGGCCGCGGCCGGCGTCTCAGCCGCGGCGGGGGTCTCGGTCGCCACCGGCGCTGGACCCGGCGGCTCCTGCGCGGCGGCCGTGGCGGTGGGCTCCGGCGCCTGCTCGCCCGGGAGGGCGCGGCGGGACGGCCCGTCGACGGTGTCGGCGAGGAGCGCGGGCGACATGTCGTCCGCGACGAGCCGGGACTTCGCCTCCTTCAGGACCGGGTACTCCTTCGGCCGATACCGCGCGAGCGACTCGCCGATCTTCTTCGTCCACTCGTTCTTCACGTGGAGCTTGCGGGCCGCCTCGATGGCCTGCACGTACACGGCGACCGCCTGGTCCTCGTACGGCTGCGCGGCCTGGGCGAGCGCGTCCTGGTACGCGGCGAGGTACTCCTCCGCCCCCTTCTTCTTGAACTCGGGCGGGACCGGCGCCTCGTAGATCGTCTGGGCGAGCCGCTCGAGCAGGAAGGCCTTGCGGTAGAACGCGGCCAGGATCCAGTCCGGCCGCTTGTACCGCATGACGTCGTCGTACTGCGGCGCCACCTTCTTCGCCTCGGCGAGCTTCGCGCCGAGCGCCTTCTTCAGCTTGTTCGTGTTGGTGGTGGCCGGGAGCGCGATCTGGTCGTAGCGCTCGAAGTCGTACTCGGCGAGCCGGAAGCGGGCCTCGGCGGCCGCGGCGGCCGCCCGCGGGCTCTGGTCGGCCTTCAGGCCGCGGTGCGTGAACTCGGCGACGGCGGCCTGGTAGCTCGCCCGCGCCGCCTTCTCGTCCCCGAGCTGCCGGTGCGCGAGCGCCATCTCCAGGTGCGCCTGGACGACGAGCTCGGGCTCCTTCGCCCGCGCGAAGCGCTTCACGAACTCCTGCAGCGCCTGGACGACGCGCCGGCGGTCGCCGGTCTTCTCGTAGATGAGCGCGGAGTGGAACTGGGTCCGCGCCGCGTCCTCCGCGTCGGGGTAGAGGGTGGCGTAGCGCGCGAAGGCCGCCGCGGCGCGGTCGTACTTCTGGAGGTTCTCGAGCGAGCGCGCCGCGTTGTACAGCGCGTCCTTGCGGTGCTTCGACTTCGGGTAGTTCTCGACGAGGGCGAGGTACTTCTCGACCGCCTTGTCGAAGTCGTAGGTGTTCTCGGCGTTGTAGCCGACGCGGAAGAGCGCCTCGTCCGCGAGCTCGGCGCGCGGGTACTCGACGGCGAGCCGCTCGTAGAGCCGGAGCGCGCTCTCGAACCGGCGCGCGCGCTCGAAGCAGCTCGCCGCGTTGTAGAGCGCCTTGTCGGCGAACTCGTGGCCCGGCTCCTCGGCGACGAGCGCGAGGAAGAGCTTCGCCGACTCCTCCCACGCCTTCGCCTCCATGAGCTGCATCGCGCGCTGGAAGCGGCCGCCGAGCTTGAACTTCTGGAGGGAGGCGTGGAGCTTCGCGTTCTTCGCGACCTCGCTCGACTGCAGCCGCGCGGCGGTCTCCTCCACCGCCGCCCAGTCCTTCATCGTCAGGTGGCTCTCGATGATGAGGTTCGCCGCGAACTGGGCGACCTCGGTCGTGGGCCAGCGCGAGACGACCTCCTCGAAGCGGCAGCGCGCCTCGTCGAAGTCGCCGTACTTGTAGAAGACCTCCGCCGCCTTGTAGGCGATCGGGCCCGCCTTCTCGTGGGCGGGGAAGCGCGCGAGCAGCACGTCGGAGTCGCTCACGAGGTAGACGAACGCGTACGGGACCGGCTCGCCCTTCACGACCTCCTTCTCGCGGCGATCGGTCGAGAGCAGGACCTTGCGGTCCTCGAGCTCGCCGCCGCGCTGCAGCCGGACGATCTCGCCCTCCCAGGAGATGACCGCCGAGAGCGCCGCGTCGGCCTCGTGGCGGTCGTCCGCCGGGTCGTCGCGCACCGCCTCGTAGACGCGCGCCGCGCCGTCGAACTCGAGGGCGTTGTAGAGGCAGTCGGCGTAGTTGAAGGACAGCTCGTAGGCCTGCCGCGAGTGCGGGAAGCGGACGAGGTAGTCGCCGTAGGCCCGCGCGGCGACGCGGTACTCCGCGACGGCCGCCTCGAGCTTCCCCTCCTGCTTGAAGCTCTGCGCCTGGGCGTGGTGGAAGCTCGCCGCGCGCAGGAGGCTCTTCTCCGAGAGCTCGCGCACGACCGCGAGGAGCTCGGGATCGCCCCTGTTCTTCTCCCACCAGGCGCTGCCCTCGGTGTAGGTCCTCACGAGGACCTCGCGCTCCTTCGCCTCGCGGTCGAACTGGCGGTCGCGCGACCACGCGAGCACGATGCGCGCCTGGATCTTCGGCGCGTCGGGGGAGAGCGGGGCGAGCGCGAGGACCTGCTTGTACGCGTCGACCGCGCGCCCGTACTTCGTCTCGTCGAAGTAGACGTCGCCGAGCCGGGCGAAGATCTCCGCCTCGTACGGGCGCCGCCCCTTCGCGTCGAAGAACGCCCGCGCCCGCTCGACGCCGCCCCAGGTCTCGTCGGAGAAGCTGATGGCGGTGTACTGGATCGCCTCCGGCCAGACGTCCCCGCCGGGCTTGCCGCCGCTCCGCTTCGAGACCGCGACGTAGTGATCGAGCAGGCGCGTGAACGACTCGACCGCGTGCTCGAAGTCGTCCATCCGGTAGTACGTCCAGCCGAGCTTGTAGATCGCGCGGGCGAAGAGCGAGTGCTCCGGGAACTGGTACATCCGCTCGAACGACTCGGCGGCCCGCGGGAGCGAGTCCGCCTCGACCGCGTCGAAGTGCCAGTCGCCGAGCCGGACCCACGCCTCGGCCACGAACGGGCTCGTCGGGTACCGCTCGATGAGCGTCCGGTACGCCGCCTGCGCCTCGTCCCCCTGCCCCATCTCGCCGAGGCAGTAGGCGAGGAGGTAGTAGGTGCCGTCCGCGTACTTGTACGCGGGGAACCCCGTGATGAGCGCCTGGTAGAGCGCGATCGACGGCGCGTAGCTCTTCAGCGGCTCGGGGGGCGGATCGCGCCCCTCCGCCATCGCCTTCTTCGCCTCGTCGCGGTGCGCCGCGGTGGCGAGCTCGAAGTCGTCGTTCGCCTTCTCGTAGTGGAGCTCGGCGAGGCGGAACATCGCGTCGGGCGTGAACGCCGGGTCGTCCGGGTAGCGCGCGACGAACTCCTCGAAGCGCGCGATCGCGGCCTCGCGCTCGTTCCGCTCGAGCACCTCGAGGTCGCGGATCGCCTGCTCGTAGTTCTCGGCGAGGAAGCGCCGGCGCTCGTCGAACTGCTTCTGGACGATGCCCTGCACCTCGCCCCGGAAGCCCCGCGCCTCCTCCTCCCACCGGGCGACGGCCTCCTCGAGGTCGCTGCGCGCCTGCGCCTCGGAGACGGCGGGGCGCGCCGCGTGACGCTTCACGATGCCGGTGCGGGCGCGCTCGGCGCCGGTGGAGCGGTCGCGGCAGGAGACGTAGGCCGGGGTCCGCGCGGCGGCGGGGCGCACGGTGGACGCCCGCTGCCCGAGCGTCGGGGACGGGAGGACGAGGAGGGCCGTCGCGGCGGCGAGCGCGCGCACGCTCGGGGGGCGCATCTAGTCGACCTCCCGGAGCATGGAGCGGTACTCGCGGTCGAGCTGGTCGACCTCCGCGTCCTTCTGCACCGCGAGCGTCTGGATCTTCTCGAGGCGCTGGCGCTTGCGGCTCCAGGCGACGTCGACGATGCCGATGTCGGCCTTGAGCACGAGCCGGTAGAACTGGGCGCGGACGTCGGCGATGGAGCGGACCGCGATCTCGCCGAGGACGTCCTTGGCCCCGCGCTGCACGGACTCGAGGGTGAAGGCCTGGGCCTCGAGCGCCCCGCGCTCCGTCTCGACGCGCGCGCGCAGGGCGTCGGCCCGCTTCGCGGCGTCGCCGGCGAGCGCGGCG
>JAHWYA010000289.1 GCA_020028115.1 Anaeromyxobacter sp. | reverse complement strand
CGGAACAGTACCGCGGCCGCGTACGAGCGGCCAGCGCGCACCTGCGACGGCGTCTACTGCCACTCGTCCGGGCAGGAGGCGCCCGCGTTCGTCGCGACGCCGGCGTGGGACTCCGGCGCGTCGCTCGGGTGCGACGGCTGCCACGCGAACCCGCCGCGCCACCCGAGCGGCGGCGGGGGCAGCGCGACCGCGAACAGCCACCTCGCGCTCAACTTCAACGGCTACTCGTACGGCCACTTCCGCTGGCACGGCTTCCGGACCACGATGTACTCGGAGCCGGAGAGCATGCACGGGTCCCACGGCACCGACACCGACGGGGCCGCCCCGATGACGTGCCAGACCTGTCACGCGGAGACCGTGGACCCGGCGAACACCGGCCCGTCGGGCTTCTACTACCTCGACACGAGCGGCGACTACACGCTCCCGGGCGCCGTCGCGCCGTACGGCTGCGGGATCGCGGGCTGCCACACCGGGCTCCCGGGCGAGCAGCCCGCCGGGACGGGGAAGGCGCTGCCACTCCGCCACGTGAACGGGCGGCGCGACGTCGTCTTCGACCGGCGCACCGGCCCGCCCACGAGCGGCCTCCCCGTGCGCTCCGCCCTGCCCTCCCGCGCTTACTGGGTCGGCGACGTGCGCGTCTCCACGACGCCCGTCGCGGACGGCGGCTACGACGCGCCCATCGGCGGGCGCACGGCGAGCACCCTCTCCCTCCACCTCGCGAACGCGACGTACGACCCCGCGACGAAGGTCTGCGGGAACCTCGCCTGCCACCTGCGGGCGTACGCCGGCACGCCGAAGCAGGCCTGGGGGAGCCCGGTGCAGTACGAGGACGTCCCGGGCGACCGGGCGAGCTGCGTCGTCTGTCACGTCGGCCCGTGACGGCCGGGCGCGGACGGCCGCCGCCGTCAATGCGTGGTGTGGCAGCCGAAGCAGGTCGCCATCGTGCCGAGGCCGGTGCCCCCCCACGCGACGGTCGCCTGCCGCAGGTGGCACGCGACCGCGGAGCAGGTCTTGGTGTCCGGATCGTAGCTCGCGCCGTTGAGCCGGAACGAGATGGTCCCGGTCGTCGAGCCGGGCGCCGCTGGGGCGAACGTGGCGCCCTCGGGCAGGTACGCGGCGTCCCTGAAGGACGTCACCGTCACCCAGTACGGGAACTCCGGCGCGAGCGGCCCGAGCGGCGCGCCGTACGGGGACGGCTCGGTGCGCGGGTCGAACACGACGTCGCGCCGGCCGTTCACGTGCAGCCGGGGGAGGACCCGGCCCGCCCCGGGCTGCGCGAGGGCGGGCGTGCCGCCGTGGCACCCGGACGCGGTGCAGTTGTACGCGGCGTAGTTCTGGCCCGGGACGTCGTAGCGGCCGGTCGTGTCGAGCCAGTAGAAGCCCGAGGGCCCGGTCGCGGCGGGATCGACCGTGTCGAAGTGGCAGGTCTGGCAGGTCATCGGCGCGGCGCCGAAGCTCCCGTCGGCCTGCTCCGCGCCGTCCGCGTCGTTCACGCCGTGCTGCCCGCTGATGTTCTGCGTGTACGAGGCGCGCGTGCGGTTGTGCCACGCGTAGTGACCGTACCCGCCGGTGTAGACGGTCGTGAGGTACGTCGACGTGCGCGGCACCAGGTGGGTGTTCGCGGTCGCGCTCCCGGCCGCGCCCGACGCGTAGCGCGGCGGGTTCCCGTGGCAGGCGTCGCAGCCGAGCGACGCCGGCTCGCCCGGATCGCGCGTGCCGTTCCGGTTGAGGTCGTTGAAGACGTCGTCCGAGTCCCACGCGGGCGTCGCGGCGTAGGCCGGCGACTGCTGGCCGGACGAGTGGCAGTACACCCCGCTGCAGCGGCCGTCGGCGGCGTGCGCCGCGTCCGGGCGGTTCCGGGCCTTCACCGAGCCCGCCGGCGCACCCGCCGGCGACAGGTCGACCTCCACCGTCCCGTTCATGTGGCGCGCGGGATGGAGGGGGTGGCAGTTGCCGCAGCCGAACACGTACCCGGCGACGCCGCCCGCGGGGTAGTCGGCCCAGGTGCGGACGTCGCCGTAGGAGGCGAGGGGCACCTCCGAGGCGTCCGCGTAGTGGACGGCGTGCGCACCGCTCGCGCCGGGCACCGCGTGGCACGCGCCGCACGGCGCGGCGCCGGCGTCCTCGTCCACGGTCCCGTTCACGTGAAGCCCGCCCGCCACGTCGATCGCGCCGTCCGCGAGGACGGTCGCCGCGTGGCACGCGGCGCACGGCCCAACCTGCGGGTGCGGGGCCGCCGGGCGCGCCGCGTGGCAGCTCCCGCAGATCTCCGCCGCCGGCCGCGCGGGGTCGGGCTCGACGTGATACGTCCACTTCAGCGCGGCCGGGCTCCCCCCGGCGAGCGTCGCGCCGTGGCAGTACACCTGCGAGCAGGTCGCCTCCTCGGGGTTCCACGCCGGTGCGGCGGCGCCGTCGCGCGTCGCGAGCGCGGAGAAGACGACCGGGGCGCGCGTCGCGTCGACGTGGCCCGGCGAGTCCACCGCCGCGGGGACGACGTGGCAGTCTCCGCAGACGACCGCCGCGCGGATGGGCGTGTCGCGCAGGTGCAGCCGGTGCGCTCCGACGCCGACCTCGGACGGCGAGGCCTCGCCGTGGAGGGCGCGCGGCGGCGCGGCGCTCTCCGCGTCGCCGTGGCAGCCGTTGCACTCGATCGTCGCGGGCAGCCCGTCCGCGAGCGGGGGCGCGCGGTCGCAGGCGACGGCGATCGAGACGAGGAGCGTGGCGATCCCGAGCCGCTTCACGGCGCACCTCCGTGGCAACCGGCGCAGAACGAGCGGTGGTGGCAGACCGCGCAGGACTCGTTGCCGACCCCGCCCGCGGCGAGCATGTGGACCGAGCGCCAGGAGGCGCCGTGGTTGGCCGGGCGGGTCGTCGCGTGGCACCGCGCGCAGGTGCCGGTCTCGTGGCACGTCGCGCAGCGCTCCCGGTCCCACGAGGCGGCGGTGCCGTGCAGCCGCGCCTTGAAGAGCCCGGCGTGGTCCTGCGGCTCGCGCTCGCGGTGGCAGCGCGCGCACGGGTCGGTGCCGTGGCAGGTCGCACAGTCGTGGCCGTGACGCCCCTGCGCGTGCTCGGCCTCGAGCGGGTGGACGCTGCGCCGCCAGCCGCCGCGGTGGTCCGCGGGGAGCGTCGCCCGGACGTCGGCGGGGTGGCAGGCGCTACAGGCGCGTCCGTCGACCTGCTCGCGCGCATGACAGCCGAGGCAGTCCCGGTCGGCGGTGAGCGAGATCGATCCCGCGGCCGGCCGGTGGCACCCGACGCACGCGAGCCGGGCCGAGCCGGCGTGGCGCTCGTGCGGGAACGGGACCGCGAGCGCCGCGAACCCTCGCGGCGCGAGGCGCGCGGGCGTGAATTCGGGGACGTACTCCTCGTGACACCGCTCGCACCCGCGGCGAGCGGAGGGCGGCGGCGTCCCGGTCGCCGGGAGGGCGTGGCACGTCGTGCAGCGCGCGTCGCCGCGGAGCGACTCGTCGCGCAGCGAGACGAACTCGACGTGACGAGCGTGGAGGAAGCGGACGGGCGCGGCCGCTGCGGCGGGGCCCGCTGCGAGCGCGAGAGCGAGCGCGAGGAGCGCGAGGGGAGCTGGGCGTCGCATCGGGAGCACGGGTCCCCTCACTCGAACGACTGGGCGGCGCCCACGAAGAAGGTCTGGAGCACGGTCGCGGAGACCTCGCGCGCGGCGCGCGCGCGGAACGAGTAGCGCCGCGTCGGGCTGTAGCGCACCTCAGCGTAGACGCTCCGCACGTCCACGGTCTCCTCGACGTCGCGGTAGTACGTGTAGCGCCAGCGCTGGAAGAGCGAGCCGAGCTCCGCGCGGAGCCCGCGCCCCTCCCACCCGGCGGAGCCGTCCACCGCCCACAGCCCGTGGCCGCCGAGGGCCGCGTCGTCGCCGATCCGCTCGATCGCCGCGGAGGCGAAGAGCCCGGTGCCACCGAGCCGCGTACCGCTCGCGAGCAGCCACGCGCGCCCGAACGACCGGTTGAAGGGGCCCTCGCCCCCCTCGAGCACGGCGCGCCCCTGCCACCCCGCGTGGACGGCGATCGTGCCCGCGGCGGAGGAGAACGGGCGGGACAGCTCGACGCTGCCACGGGCAAACGGGCGGCTCTCGCCGAGGGTCGCGAAGTACGGGTTCTCGAGCTCGCTCACGTCGCGCAGCGTCACCGGCTGCACCGC
>JAHWYA010000288.1 GCA_020028115.1 Anaeromyxobacter sp. | reverse complement strand
CGCCTCACGACGGCCTGCGCGGGCCCGTATCCGTGCCCGGGGCGGCGGCGTGGGGCTCGCCGTTCGCTCCGTGGTGCACGCCGTGCTCGCAGCAGCCCTGCTGCCTCGCGAGGACCTTCACGATGCGCGGCGCGCCCGCCGCCTCCGCGACGGCGCACGGGCACTGCTCGACGCCCGCCGACGAGAGCCGCTCCTGGATGGCCGCGAGCGCGTCGTAGAGCTCCTTCTTCACCCGCTTGAGCCGCTCGAGCCGGCGCTGCGCCTGCTCGAGGTGCCCCGCGAGGACCTGCTGGAACCGCATGGCGAACTCGGCGGCGTTGTGACAGCCGCTCCGGAGGTCGAGGATCGACCGGATCTCGCAGAGCGACAGGCCGAGCTCGCGCAGGTCCGAGATGAGCCGCAGCCGCTCCAGGTCGTCCTCGGTGTAGCGGCGGTGGCCGCCGTCGCTGACCACGGCGGGCTTGAGCAGCCCCTCTTCCTCGTAGAACCGGATCGTGCGGACGGTGCTTCCCGTCGCGCGCGCGAGGTCACCGGACGAGAGATCGGCCTGCGGCATGTTCGCGGCTGACGTAACCGCCCGATCCGACGAAGTCAACGCGCGCGCCTCCCGGGTCTCTCCGGCCAGGACGTAACGCCTTGGGGTTGCCGGCCGTCTCTTCCGAAGATAATGGACTCAGGGGCTCCGGTTTCCGCCGGGGCCCTTGGACGGAGGCGGCATGCAGAAGAACCTGGCGGTCCTGGAGGGGCGCAAGGGGCGCGACGACCGGATCTCGATCTACGGCGAGGCCCCCCTTCCCACTCACCGCGGGCTGTTCCGGACGGTCGTCTTCCGCGACTCGGAGACCGACGGCGAGCACGTGGCGATGGTCATGGGCGAGGTCGCCGGAGAGGCGGTCCCGGTCCGGGTCCACTCGGAGTGCCTCACGAGCGAGGTGCTCGGCTCGCTCAAGTGCGACTGCCGCGCCCAGCTCGACCGCGCCCTCGACCTCATCGCGGAGCGCGGCCGCGGCGTGCTGCTCTACCTCCGCCAGGAGGGGCGCGGCATCGGGCTCGGCAACAAGATCCGCGCCTACGCGCTACAGGCCCAGGGGCACGACACCTACGAGGCGAACCGGCTCCTCGGGTTCCCGGACGACCTCCGCCAGTACGACGTCGCCGCCGACATGCTCCGGCTCCTCGGCGTCCGCTCCGTCGAGCTCGTGACGAACAACCCGCTCAAGATCGCCGGGCTCCAGGAGTGCGGCGTGAAGGTGCGCGGGCGGATCCAGCTGCCCTCCCCTTCGAACCCGCACAACGTCGGCTACCTCCGGACGAAGCGCGATCGCACGGGCCACCTCATCGAGATCGACCCAGCACCATCGGCTGCCGCCGCCGGGCGGCAGCCGATGCGGGAGACGTTTGCCCGAGGGGCGGCGCCCGACGCCGAGGGTGCGCGTACCCCGCCCGCCCACGCAGAGATGAGCTCCGCGCCTATCTCCAGGACCGGGTAGCCGGAGGCGCTCCTAAGCGCCCTTCCAGCTCGCCGCGCGCTTCTCGACGAACGCCTTCGTCCCCTCGCGCGTGTCCTCGCTCCCGAAGAGCGCCGCGAACGCCTGACGCTCGAGCTCGTTCGCGGTCCGCACGTCGGCGTCCGCCCCCTCGCGGATCGCCCGCTTCGCCACCGCGACGGCGATCGGCGCCTTCGCGGCGATCTTCTTCGCCTGCGCCTTCGCGAAGCCGAGGAGCTCCGCCGCCGGCAGGACCTCGAGCGCGAGCCCCATCTCCTTCGCGCGCGGCGCGTCGTACATGTCGCCGGTGAGGATCATCTCGAGGGCGCGGGTGATCCCGACCCGGCGGGTGAGGCGCTGCGTGCCGCCGAACCCGGGGATGAGGCCGAGGTTCACCTCCGGCTGCCCGAAGCGCGCCTTCTCGCTCGCGTAGACGAGGTCGCACGCCATCGCGACCTCGCAGCCGCCGCCGAGGGCGAAGCCGTTCACCGCCGCGATCGTGACGATCGGGAGCGCCTCCATCCGCGCGAGGATCGCGTGCGCGGTCTCCGCGAAGCGGCGAGCCTCGACGGTGGACATCGTCGACATCGCCGCGATGTCCGCCCCCGCCACGAACGCCTTCTCGCCCGCGCCGGTGAGGACGAGCGCCTTCACGCCGCGGTCCGTCTCCGCGCGCGCGACCACGTCGCCGAGCTCGGCGATCGTCTTCGCGTCGAGGGCGTTCAGGACCTTGGGGCGGTTGAAGGTGAGGACGCCGACGCCGTACTCCACCTCGAAGAGCACGTTCTCGTAAGCCATGGCGACCCTCCTCACGCGTACTTGTAGAAGCCGCGGCCGGTCTTGCGGCCGTACCAGCCCGCCGCGACGTACTGCCGGAGCAGCGCGGCGGGACGGTACTTGTCGTCGCCGAGCTCCCGGTGGAGAACCTCGGCGATGTAGAGGCAGGTGTCGAGCCCGATGAAGTCCGCGAGGGTGAGCGGGCCCATGGGGTGGTTCAGGCCGAGCTTCACGCCCGTGTCGATGTCCTCGGGCGTCGCGAGCCCCTCCTGCAGCGCGAAGCACGCCTCGTTGATGAGCGGGATGAGCACCCGGTTCACGATGAACCCGGGCACGTCCTTCGACGTGACGGTCGTCTTCCCGAACCGCTTCGCGAGCGCCATCACCGTGGCGTAGGTCTCGTCGGAGGTCTGCAGCCCGCGGATGATCTCGATGAGCTGCATCACCGGCGGCGGGTTCATGAAGTGCATCCCGATGAACTTCTCGGCGCGCCTCGTCGAGGCGGCGAGCGCGGTGATCGAGATGGAGGACGTGTTCGACGCGAGGAGCGCGTGTGGCGCGAGGAGGCCGTCGAGCTTCTTGAAGAGGTCCTTCTTCACCCCCTCGTTCTCCACGATCGCCTCGATCGCGAGGTCGGCGCCGGCGCAGTCCTCGAGGGACCGGGCGGCTTTGATCCGCCCGGCGACCGCGTCGCGGTCGGCGGCCGACAGCTTCCCCTTCTCCACGAGCTTCGCGAGCGTCGCGGCGAGCCGGTCGACCGCCTTCTTCGCGAGGTCCGGGCTCGCGTCGGCGATGATCACCTCGACGCCGGCCTGCGCTGCCACCTGCGCGATCCCGGAGCCCATCTGCCCGCCTCCGATGACCGCCATCCTGTCGATCGCCATGCGCGCCTCCCTCGGGTTCGAAGACCGCGGAATCGTATGCGGCGCCGGCGCCCGGCGGCGATGCCCGATCCGCCCGGAGCCGCCGGCGCTTTTTGCCACTCGCTGCCGGGTGAGGCCTCATCCGGGGCGGTCGAGCGCCCCCGGGTACGATGCGCACGAGTCTCAGGCGCCACGCGTCGAGCCGGCGCGGGCCGCCTCGGCCGACGGCCCGTGCGCGTCGCGCCGGAGGTGACGCCACGCGATCGCCCCGAGCGCGTTCACCTCGGGGACGGTCCACGGCGCGCCGCGCTCGCGCTTCAGGCGGGCGGCGAACTTCCGCAACGCCTCGAGCTGCTCGGGGCTCGGCGAGACGACCGGCCGCGCGCGCTTCGCCGCCTCGAGCGCGGCGAGCGGCTCGAGCCCGCGGTGCACGAGGACGCAGAGCGCGACGAGCGGGCTCCGGCCGATGCCGTACTGGCAGTGCACGAGCACCCGCTCGCCGAGGTCGAGCCCCGCCGAGACGAAGGCGACGCCGTCCCGGAGCTTCCGCTGCGACACGGCGCGGGTGTCCTCCGTCGGCAGGTGCAGGAGCTTGATCCCGTGGAGCCGCAGCACCGCCTCGTCGTCGCAGGCCTCGACCCGAACGTCCACGACCCGGCCGATGCCATGCTCCGCGGCGAGGCGCGCGGCCGCCTCCATCGGATACGAGGCGCCGATCGCGAGCCCCGGCGCCACGAAGTGAAGGTCGAGCACCCGGGAACGATGCGTAGGGCGGGCGGGCCCCGCGAGTCCCTCGGTTGCGGCGCGGCGCGCGCCCGGTCAGCGGCCGAGCGGGAGGACGATCGTCTGCTCGCCCTCGACGTCGAGCGTCCGCTGCCCCGCGAGGGGGCCGGCGGGGCGCTCGAGACGCCAGGCGAGGTCGTAGCTTCCGTCGCGGAGCTTCACGGGGTGGCGCGCCTGCTCCCCCCGCCGCAGCAAGAGGCGGGCGTGCCGGACGAGGGCGCCGCCCTGGCGGACGTCCACCTCGAGCGCGGTCGCATCCGGCGCCGC
>JAHWYA010000287.1 GCA_020028115.1 Anaeromyxobacter sp. | reverse complement strand
GGCGAGGACGCCACGCCGGACCGCAGCCGCGCAGAACATCTGCTCGGGTCCGCGCGCGCGAGAACGGCTGCCCGCCGCAGCCATGCGGCGACCGCGGCGCCGCGCGCGGCGGAGCGCGTCCCTTCCCGCCATCCGGACCCCGACCCGCCTCGCCCGTCGCGGTAGCGGGCGGCGGGCGCGCGAAAGGAAACGGCCCGGCCGGCGGATGCCGACCGGGCCGTGAAGGCGCCGCGGGGTGGCGCGAGGCCGCTACCGCATGAGCTGGAGCGACGCGCCCGCCCACTCGACGATCGGCGTCCACCAGAGGCCGAACACGAGGACGAACGCCGACGCGCCGCCGAGGATGAGCTGGTAGCCGACGCGCGCGCGGATGGGCTCGGGGTTCTCGACGTACGGCGGGTCGATGAACATCGCCCGGACGATCCGCACGTAATAGTAGAGCGAGACCGCCGTGTTGAGCGCGCCGACGAGGGCGAGCATGCCGTACCAGACGCCGGACGGCCCGCCGATCCGCTCGAACACCGCGTAGAACAGGTACCACTTCCCCGCGAACCCGGCGAAGGGCGGCAGGCCGGTGAGCGAGAACAGGAAGATCGCGAAGGTCACCGCCGCGAGCGGGTGGCGCCGCGCGAGCCCCTTGTAGTCGAGGATCGACTCGGAGCCGGTCGACTCCGCCACCAGGATGACGACGACGAAGGCGCCGACGTTCATCACGAGGTAGATGAGCATGTAGATCATGACGGCCTGGATCCCGCGGCCGGAGACCGCGGAGAGGCCCATGAGCGTGTAGCCCGCGTGCGCGATGGAGGAGTACGCGAGGAGCCTCTTTAGATTTGTCTGCCCGAGCGCGGTGAGGTTGCCGAGGGTCATCGTGACCGCGGCGATGACGCCGACCACGGCCGGCCACGGGATGCCCGAGAGGGCGTCGGCGAGCCCGGCCTCCCCGCTCCCCGGGCCCGCGAGGGCCGAGTGGAAGAAGCGGAGCGCGAGGGCGAAGCCGGCCGCCTTCGGGCCGACCGAGAGGAACGCGGTGAAGGGCGTCGGGGCGCCCTCGTACACGTCCGGGCACCACATGTGCCACGGCACCGCCGCGACCTTGTAGCCGAACCCCGCCGTCACGAAGACGATCGCGACGACGAGGGCGATCTTGGTCGCCGCGAGGGACGCGCCCGAGGCCGCCTGGACCGCCTGGATGCGCGCGCCGAGCTCGAGGATGCTCGTCGTGCCGGTGAGGCCGTACAGGTAGCTCATGCCGAAGAGCATGACGCCCGAGGCGACGCCGCCGTAGATGACGTACTTCAGCGAGCCCTCGGCGGCCTTGCGGTCGCCCTTGCGGAACCCGGCGAGCACGTAGCTCACCATCGAGACGAGCTCGATGGAGAGGTAGATCATGAGGAGGTCGGTCGCGCTCGCCATCATGAACATGCCGAGCACGACGGCGGCGAGCAGCGCGTAGAACTCGCCGATCCGCTGGGAGGGGAAGTCCTTCCCGAGGGAGGCAACGAGGACGGTGAGCGCGCCGGCGCCGAGGAAGAGCCACTTGAAGAAGTTCGCGAACGCGTCGTTCGCGACCATCCCGTTGAACAGGGTCTGGGCGTCGTCCGGCTGCCGCGCGAGCAGCCAGGCGGCGACGCCCAGGACGGCGAGCGCGCCCATGGTGAGGTACGCCACGCGCCTGGGGCTCTTCTTCCAGAAGAGGTCGATCACGAACAGGAACAGCGTCCCGAACGTGAGCGCCATCTCAGGCTGGAACCAGAGCGCGGAGCGCAGGTTCTCGCTGACGAGGGGCAGGTAGGATTCCATCGTGCGGTCTCGGACGGCCTACAGCGGCCGGAGGTTCTGGACGAGCGCGTGCAGCGTCGTGTTGATCGGCCCGAGGATCGCCTGCGGGTAGAAGCCGAGCACGATCGCGATCGCCGCCAGCGGGTAGAGCGTGAGCCGCTCGCGCCAGTTGAGGTCCGGGAAGCCCTTGTAGGCCGGGTTGAGCTTGCCGAGGAACATCCGGTGGATGGCCCACAGGTAGTAGGCCGCCGTGATGATGACGCTCGTCGCCGAGATGATCGTGTAGGTCGTGAAGACCGGGAACGAGCCCGAGAACACCATGAACTCGGAGATGAACCCGGCCAGGCCCGGCAGGCCGAGCGACGCGAAGAAGGCGAGGCCCATCATCGCGGAGTACTCGGGGAGCTCCTGCGCCAGGCCGCCGAACTTCGCGATCTCGCGGTGGTGGGCGCGGTCGTAGATCACGCCCACGATGAGGAACAGCATCGGGCTGATGATGCCGTGGGTGAACAGGTTCATCACCGCGCCGGAGATGGCCGCCGGGGTGAACGCCGCCATCCCGAGGAGCGAGAAGCCCATGTGCGAGACGGAGGAGTAGGCGATGAGCTTCTTGAGATCCGTCTGGCCGAGGCAGACGAACGCGGCGTAGACGATGTTGATGACGCCGAAGATCGCGATGGCGTTCGCGGCCCACATCGTCGCGTCCGGCAGGATCGGGTAGTTGAACCGGAGGATGCCGTAGATGCCCATCTTGAGGAGGACGCCGGCCAGGATGACGGAGACGGGCGTCGGCGCCTCGACGTGGGCGTCGGGCAACCAGGTGTGGAACGGGAACATCGGGATCTTGATCGCGAACCCGATGAAGAGCCCGACGAAGGCGAGCTTCCCGAAGTCCATCCCGAGGATGGAGAGGTTCCGGAAGACGCCCGCCTGCCCCTGCGCCTGGAGCGTGATGAGGTTGAAGGTGTGCGTGATCGCCGAGCCGTCGACGAGCTTCGCGGGCGCCGAGTTGTAGTAGAGGCCGATGATCGCGAGGAGCATCAGCACGGAGCCGGCGAGGGTGTAGAGGAAGAACTTGATCGCCGCGTACTCCTTGCGCGGCCCGCCCCAGATGCCGATGAGGAAGTACATCGGCAGGAGCATGACCTCCCAGAACACGTAGAAGAGGAACATGTCCAGGGCGACGAAGGTGCCCATCATGCCGGTCTGCAGGAGCAGCAGCATGACCATGTAGCCGGGGACCATCCGCACCGAGAAGTGCTTCGGGTGGTGCGGGTCGTCGTGGCCGTCATCGACCATCCCGGCCATCTCGCCCGCCTTGCCGCCCGACCACCACGGCATCGAGGCGATGGTCGCGATGAAGGAGACGAGGCCCGACAGCAGGACCATCGAGATGGACAGGCCGTCGACGCCGACGAAGTACTCGACGTTGAACGACCGGATCCAGACGAAGTGCTGCTGGAGCTGGACGCCCGCCTTCGACCCGTCGAACATCGACCAGGCGTAGATCGCCGCCACGAACGACAGGCCGCTCGTGACGAGCGCGATCCAGCGGGCGGCCTGATCGGCCGTCCGCTTCGACAGGTTGGCGAAGAACTTCACCGCGAGCAGCACGACGATCGCCGCCGCGCCGATGAGCGGGAAGAAGGTGGCCCAGCTGAGGACGTTCCCTTCGGTGAACATGCGTCGCTCCTTCGTTACTGGATGAGGAAGTTGAGCAGGACCACCACGAGCGCGCCGCCGAGCGCGCCGTAGAGGTAGGTCTGGATGCGGCCGGTCTGGACGTTGCGGAACGCGCGCCCGAGGCCGAGGGTGCCGTTGGCGACGGCGTTCACGAGCCCGTCCACCGCGTACTTGTCGATGGCGGCGTCGACCCGGCCCGCGAAGCGGCCGATCGCGCCGACGAAGTTCACGAGCCCGTCGATCACCGCTCCGTCGAACCTGCTGAAGGTGCGGGCGACGAGGACCGCCGGCTTCAGGACGGTCGCCGCGTAGATCTCGTCCACGTAGTACTTGTTGTAGACGACGGTCCAGATCCCCTCGAACCGTGCCTTGAGCCGCGCCGGGAGCTCGCTCCTCGCGTCCTTGTAGAGGGCGCGCGCGGCGAGCCAGCCGACGAAGGCGACCGCCACGCCGATCCCCTGGAACAGGAGCTCGAGCTGGTGGTGGTGGTGGGCGTCGCCGATGGTGGAGAAGGGCACCCCGTGCCCGGCCGGCAGGGCGGGCGCGAGCCAGTGCTCGAGGACGGGCTCCACGCCGGTCCAGGCCATCGGGATGCCGAGGAACAGGGTGAGGCCCGAGCCGATCGCGAGGGCCGAGAGGACGAAGGTGATCGTCCAGGGCGACTCGTGCGGCGTGCCGCCGTGGTGGCCGCCGTGGGCGTGCGCGTCGTCGTCGTGCGCC
>JAHWYA010000286.1 GCA_020028115.1 Anaeromyxobacter sp. | reverse complement strand
CCGAGCGCGGCGAGGGCGGCGAGGAGCGTGGCGCGCGCCGCGGAGGAGCGGCGCGTGGGTCGGGTCTCGACGGGTCTCGAAATCACGGGCTCGTCGCTTCTCTCGCGAATAGGGGTCGGGCGTCCGGTGAAGCGGCGGGGAGGCCTGCAATCGAGGTGCCGCAAAGCCCCCAGATGGACGGCCAAGTTCTTCCGGACTGTCCAGGCATTTCAGGCGGTAAGATGCCCGTCTGTTTCCGCCCGTTTGTGGTAAGGAGCGGTGCGCCCGGTGGTCACATGCAGCGATTTCGCGCCCCGGGGCTGACGTGGTGAAAAGACGCAACGGATGCGTCATTTGACCCGGGTGTTCGGAGGAATCTGGCGACCGCGAAGGAGTTAGGCGCCCCGGTTGTTCGACGAGCCGACGGGTCGGTGATGCCTCGCGGGCTCGGTGTCCTGGGGCTTCCCCCACCGGGGTCGTCCCTGCAATGATGGCGGCCTTCCCGAGAACGAACCCCCGGATGAACCTCCTCGAGCGCGCCTTCCGACGGCTGGACTCCAGCATCCGGGCGCGCATCCTCCTGCCGACCGCGCTGCTCTACGCGGTGACCCTCGCCGCGATGGCCGCGGCGGCGGTCCACATGTACGGCGCGGACATCGAACGGGGCCGGCGCGAGCGCGCCGAGGTCTTCACCGGGATGGTCGCCGGCGGCGTCTCGAACATCATGCTCGCGGGGCGGCCCCACGAGGTCCCGCTGCTCCTCGACACGCTCCCGGGCCACGGCAACGACCTCGTCGTCGCGAGCCTCGTGTCCCCGACCGGCAACGTCTCGGCGTCGTCGTCGCCGCGGCTCCTCGGCACGGTGCCGTGGCGAGACCTGCAGCGGTTCGACAAGTCGACCGTCGTCGCGACCCCGGGCGGGAACGAGACCGAGTACGCGATCATCCACCCGATCATGAACTCGGAGTCCTGCGCCCGCTGCCACGGCACCCAGTCGCGCGTGAACGGCTGGCTCGACCTCCGGTTCACCCGCGCGCCGGTGCTGCAGGCGCAGGCGCAGCTCGCGAAGACGCTCTCCCTCTCGGCCGCGGCGGCGTTCGTGGTCCTCATGACCATCACGCTGTGGCTCCTCGGGCGCGAGGCGGTGACGCCGCTCCAGCGGCTCGTGACGGTGATGCGCCGCGCGGAGGCGGGGGACCTCACCGTCCGCGCCGACGAGGGGCGCCCGGACGAGCTCGGGATCGCCACCCGCGGCTTCGACGCGACGCTCGCCGCGCTCCGCCGCAGCCAGGCCGAGCTCGAGGCGTTCTACCGCGAGCGCATGGTGCGCGCGGACCGCTTCGCGGCGGTGGGCGAGATCGCGACGGGGCTCGCGCACGAGATCAAGAACCCGCTCGCCGGCCTCTCCGGCGCGCTGGAGCTCCTCGCCGAGGACCTCGCGAACGACCCGCGCCAGGCCGAGATCGTCGGGGAGATGCGGCACCAGGTGGCGCGGCTCACGCACACGATGGAGAGCCTGCTCAGCTTCGCCCGCCCCGCGCGCGCGAAGCTCCGCGCGACGGACGTGAACGGGTCGCTGGAGAAGGTCCTCTTCCTCGTGAACCAGCAGTGCCGCGGCGGCAACGTCACCATCCAGCCGCGCCTCGCCGAGACGCTGCCGGCGGTGCTCGCCGACCCCTTCCAGCTCGAGCAGGTCTTCCTCAACATCTGCCTGAACGCGATCCAGGCGATGGCGGGCGGCGGGACCCTCGGCATCGCCACCCGCGCCGGCGACGGGAACGTGGTCGTCGAGATCGAGGACAGCGGCCCGGGCATCCCGTCCGACCTGCGCGCCCAGGTGTTCAAGCCGTTCTTCACGACGAAGCGCGAGGGCAACGGCCTCGGCCTCGCCATCTCCGCGCGGATCGTGGCGGAGCACGGTGGCCACATCGGGTATCGTTGCCCGCCCTCAGGGGGCACCATCTTCACCGTGACGCTGCAGCAGGCGCGCCCAGGGCGCCAGACGGAGCACGCCGCATGACGAGCAGCACCCCCGCCGCACGCGTCCTCGTCGTCGACGACGAGAAGCTGATCCGCTGGTCCGTCGCCGAGCGGCTCCAGCGCGACGGGTACGAGGTCCTGTCCGCCGAGTCCGGCGAGCAGGCCCTCGAGATGCTCGCGGCGACGCCTCCCGACCTCATGCTCCTCGACGTCCGCCTCCCCGGCATCGACGGCGTGCAGACGCTGCAGCGGGCGCTGTCGCTCCACCCCGACCTCGCGGTGCTGATGATGTCCGCCCACTCGACCGTGGACATCGCGGTGGACGCGATGAAGCACGGCGCGGTGGACTTCCTCGTGAAGCCGTTCCCGTTCCAGGCGCTCGACGCGGCGGTGGAGCGCGCCATCGCCACCGCCCGGACCCGCCGCCAGATCGCGACCCTCACGAACGAGCGCCGCGGGCAGAGCGCGCTCGACGCGATCGTGGGCGCCTCCGCGATGATGGAGCAGGTCCGCACGATGATCTGCCGGCTCGCCGCGAGCGACACGACGACGGTCCTCATCGAGGGCGAGAGCGGCTCCGGCAAGGAGGTCGTGGCGCGCGCCATCCACTTCCGCGGCGCGCGGGCCGAGCGGCCGTTCCTGCAGGTGAACTGCGCGGCGCTCCCGGAGCACCTCCTCGAGTCGGAGCTGTTCGGCCACGAGCGGGGCGCCTTCACCGACGCCCACACCCAGAAGCGCGGCCTCTTCGAGAGCGCCGACGGCGGCTCGGTGATGCTCGACGAGATCGGAGACCTGCCGCCGGGCGGCCAGGCGAAGCTCCTCCGCCTCCTCGAGAACAAGACGTTCCGGCGCGTCGGCGGCGTGCAGGAGCTGCGCGCCGACGTCCGCGTCATCGCGGCGACCAACGTGAACCTCGAGGAGCGGGTCGCCGAGGGGCGCTTCCGCGCCGACCTCTTCTTCCGGCTCAACGTCGTCCGGATCGCGGTGCCCGCGCTGCGCGAGCACGTCGAGGACGTCTCCACGCTCGCCGCCTACTTCATCGCGCGGTTCAACCAGGAGATGAAGCGGACCGTCCACGGGGTGTCTGCTTCCGCGATGGAGATGCTGCGGGCGTACCACTGGCCCGGGAACGTCCGCGAGCTCCGGAACGTCATCGAGCGGTCGTTCATCCTCCACGCGGGCGCCGACGAGATCCGGCCCGAGCACCTCACGCCGGAGCTGCGCAAGGCGGCCCCGCCGAAGCGGCCCGACAAGATCGTCCCGAACATCACCGAGGAGGGGCTCGTCCTCGACGACGTCGAGAAGAAGCTCATCGCCGAGGCGATGGAGCGGGCGAGCGGCAACCAGTCGAAGGCCGCCCGCCTGCTCGGGGTGTCGCGCGACACGCTGCGCTACCGCCTGAAGAAGCACGGGATGGCCTGAGGCCGGCAGGGGCCGCGGGCCGCGCCGACGTCGCGCGCCGGCCCGGCGCCTTCCGTGGTACGTGAAGGGGCGGATGAGGACCCTCGCGCTCGCGCTCGCCCTCGCGGCCGCCGCGCCCGCGGCCGCCGCAGACCTGCGCCCGCTGCCCATCGAGTCGCTCCGGGGGCGGCTCGAGAGCCAGACGCCCCTCCACTTCACCGAGCGCGGCCTCGAGATCCAGGTCGACGGGAACGCCTCCGTCGGATTTCCTCTCCACGCCCAGCTCCTCGAGGTCGAGCTCGAGGCGACCGGGCCGATGATGCTCACCTGGACGGTCCGCTCCCCGGAGCGGCCCTTCCGCCCGTTCGGCCCTCCCTGGCGGCACCTCACGATCCCGACCGCGCGCGCGACCGTCGTCCTCGACCTGCGGATCACGGACGGCTGGACGGCCACGGCGATGCCGCTCCTCGGGTTCACCGGCGTGGGCCGGGTCGTCGTCCACCGGATCCGCCTGCTTCCGCTCGAGCCGGACGGGGCCGCCGCGCGCGCCGCGGTGGACCGGGCGCAGCTCTGGGCGCCGGAGAGCCTCGGCCACACGACCATCAACCTCCTGACGACGCCGTTCTGGAGCTTCTCCCGCGGCGTCCGCTACACCTCCGTCGTCGTGGGGGTGGGGGTGCTCACCGCCCTGGCGTGGCTCGCCGCCGCGCGGCTCCGCCGGCGCCGCGCGCGGCCGGAGCTCGCGCTCGCCGCGGGGGCGCTCGTCGCGCTCGCGGCGTGGAACCTCCACTTCCTGGTGCGCTTCGTCCCCATGCTGCACCTCGCGCCGACGGC
>JAHWYA010000016.1 GCA_020028115.1 Anaeromyxobacter sp. | reverse complement strand
CGCCGCGGGCGTCACCGGGATCCCGACGTTCGACGTCGGGGCGGCGCGGATCGTCGGCTGCCAGCGGTACGAGGTGCTCGCCGACGCCGCCCGGCGGGCGGGGGCGCGGCGGCGGCAGGGGTAGGCGCCGGCCGGCTAGGGCAGCACCCGCAGCGCCGCCGCGCCCGAGCCGGTCGCGACGTGGAGGGTCGGCGGGGTCACCATCCGGTCCACCTCGAGGTCGAGCACGGTGCCGCTCGGCAGGCCGGGCACCGGCCGCGAGGTCCCCCGCGCCGGATCGTAGAGGACGGCGCCCGTCCGGTAGCCGGCGAGCACGAGCCGGCCGTCCGGCAGGCAGACGACGTCCTTCACGGCGCTCTCGCCGAGGCCGAGCCGCCCCGCCGCGAAGGTCTCGAAGCGCCGCCCGTTCCAGACCGCGACGGTGTCGCCGGTGCCCGACTGCGGCCCCGACGAGGAGAACCAGACCCGTCCGTCCGGGCAGACCGCGACGCCGGTGAGGTGGGGCGAGTCGCCCTCGCGCGACACCGGGAAGACGGGCTCGTTCCGGAACCCGTCGGCGTTCGGCGCCTGCGGGTAGGGATCGCCGAACGCGACCGCGAAGGCGCGGCCGTTCCGCTCGTACCACTCGACCGGGTTCGCGACCCAGGTGATGAGCCCCGCCGTCCAGCGGCCCGCGTGCCAGAGGTCGCCCTTGCCGTCGACGTCGAGGCCGGCCCAGTCGCCCATCCGCTGCGGCCCCTCGCCCTCGGCCGGGCACGGGCCCGGGTCGCAGACGCGGGCGTGGAGGTGATCCGCCATCCACTCGGAGTAGGCCGAGTCGTACCACTCGCCCGGCCGTGGCGCGCGGTAGCGGTCGGGGAGGAGCATCGTCACGCCGTGATTCGTGCCCGCGTAGAGCGTGTGCGGGTGGGCGAAGTGGTCGAAGGCGAGGCTCTGGATGGTGCGGTCGTGCCAGAACTCGCCGCCCTGGCGGTTCGCGACGAGGTCCATCCGGTCGACCGCGATGGTCCCGTCGGCGCGGAGCCGGACGCGGTCGATCTTCCCGGAGTGGCGGGCCGGGTCGCAGTAGTCGCCGAACCCCTCCGGCTTCGTCGTGTCCTTCGGCGCGCACTTCACCCCGCGCGTCTCGTCGTCGCCGGAGTAGCCCACGAACACCTCGTCGGGACCGCCGCCCACGATCCGCGTGATCGCGTGGCCGGAGCCCAACGAGATCGAGCCGCCGCAGCGATCGTCCGGGCCCATCGGGTGATCGTCGCAGTACCGCACCGGGTTCCCGTCGAGGTGGAGCCCCTCCGCTGCGCCGTAGCGCCGGAACGACCTGTCGCCGGGCCGCAGCAGGTAGACGGCGTCCGGCGTCGCCGCCCAGCGGTTCTGCGCCTCGTCCGTCGTGAACCCGACGACGGGCGAGCCGAGGCCCGCGGCGCCGCCGTAGACGACGTTCTCGACCGGCCACGGGCCGCTCGACCCGAACGCGATCGTCCGCGTGACCGGCGGGCTGCCGGCCGATGGCCCGCCCGAGTCCCCGCACGCCGCGCCGAGCGCCGCGGCGAGCGCGAACGCCACCGCGAGCGCGGCCATCCTGGCAGACCCCATGCTCGACCCCCTCGCGCCCGCCGCACGGCGAGCGCCCCCGCTGCGGCGATGCGAGCGGCGGGCCACCCGCGCGTCTCCGGAGCCGTCGGCGGACGCAGGGGAAAGGCGGGTCCGCCCGGGCGGAACGCCCGTACCCATCCGCGCCCCGCCGTTGCTACGCTCGGGCCGTGATCGACCCGCTCCTCGAGGCGCTCCCGCCGCGCGTTCCGCTCGCCCGGCTGCCGACCCCGCTCGAGCCGTCGCCGCGCCTCGGCGCGCGCCTCGGCGTCGAGCTCCTCTACAAGCGCGACGACCTCACCGGCCTCGAGCTCTCCGGCAACAAGGCGCGCAAGCTCGAGTTCCTCGTCGCCGACGCGGAGGCGCGCGGCGCCGACGTGCTCGTCACCTGCGGCGGGGTCCAGTCGAACCACTGCCGCGCGACCGCGTTCGCCGCCGCCCGGCGCGGCCTCGGGTGCGTGGTGCTGCTCCGCACGCCCGATCCCGCCGCGCCTCCGGCGCCGGAGGCGAACGCGCTCCTCGACCGCCTCGCCGGCGCCGACGTCCGCTTCGTGTCGCACGCGGAGTACCGCCGGCGCGCGGAGCGGATGGCCGAGGTCGCGGCGGAGCTCGAGGCGCGCGGGCGCGCGCCGTACGTCATCCCGGAGGGCGGCTCGAACGCCCTCGGCAGCCTCGGCTACGTCGTCGCGATGGCGGAGCTCCGGGACCAGCTCCCGGCGGCGTGGCGCGAGGGGCCCTTCACGATCGCGTACGCCGCCGGCTCCGGCGGCACCGGCGCCGGGATCGAGGTCGGGGTCCGCGCGGCGGCGCTCGCGGGTGCGGCGCCACTCGGCCTCGCGGTCTGCAACGACGCGGAGTACTTCAGAGAGGTCATCGCGACGATCTGCGCCGAGGCGCGGCGGCGCTGGCCCGCGCTGCCCGCCGTGGACGCGGCCGAGGTCCGCGTCGAGGGCGGCTTCGTCGGGCCGGGCTACGGCGAGACGACGCCGGAGGGACTCGAGATCGTGCGCCGCGCCGCGCGCGAGGACGGGGTCCTCCTCGATCCGGTCTACACCGGCAAGGCGATGCTCGGCGTCGCGGGGCTCGCGGCGCGCGGCGCGCTCCCGTCGCCCCGCGTCGTGCTCCTCCACTCGGGCGGCGGCTTCGGCGCGTTCCCCTATGCCCGGCTCCTCGCTCCGTGAGCGCGCGAAGGGGTGGCGGCTTGCCCCCTCGGGGTTATGTAACGGACGGTCACCGGGAGGCTCCGGTGAAGGAGGGAAGCGATGGCCAGGGCGAAGCAGATCTCGGCGTGGGTGGACGATCGGCCCGGGATGCTCGGGCGGGTGGCGGACGCGCTCGGTGAGAAGCGGATCTCGATCCGGGCCTTCACCGCGGCGGTGATGGACGGGAGGGGGTTCGTCCGCGTGGTCGTGGACCGCCCGGCGGCCGCGAAGCGAGTGTTCGCCGCGCACGGCTGGAAGACCACCGAGGACGAGGTGCTCGAGGTCACGATCTCGGATCGCCCGGGCGCGGTCGGCGCCGTCGCCGACCGGCTGGGCGCCGCCGGGATCAACATCCAGTACGCGTATCTCGGGACCGCCTTCTCCGCGAAGAAGGCGAACCTGTACCTCGCGGTGAGCGATCCGAAGGCGGCGGCGCGCGCGCTGCGCTGAGACCCGGTTTGCTTGCATGCCGCAGTGCGGCAGAGGTGATACCTTTCAGCAGATGGGACACACCGGTCTCGTCCTGACGGGAGGGGGCGCGCGGGCCGCGTACCAGGTCGGCGCGCTCCGCGCCGTTTCCGAGATCGTCAGGCCCGGACAGCTCCCGTTCGACATCCTCGTGGGGATCAGCGCCGGCGCGATCAACGCCGTCGCGCTCTCGACCGGGGCCGAGAACTTCCAGGACGCCGCGCAACGGCTCACCGCGACCTGGGCGGCGCTCACGCCGGACCGGATCTTCCGGACGGGGGCCCTGCGGCTCGCCTCGATCGGCTCCCGGTGGATCCGCGACCTCTCCGCGGGCGGCCTCGTCGGGAAGAGCGGGATCAACTACCTGCTCGACTCCGCGCCGCTCCGGGACCTCATCGCGAAGGAGATCCCGCTCGGGCGCATGCGCCGCCACCTGCGCGCCGGCCGGCTCCGCGGCGTCGCCGTCTCGGCGACGAACTACCACACGGGGGCCGGGGTGACGTTCTTCGAGGGCGCCGCGGACATCGAGCCCTGGACGCGCTCGACCCGGATCGGGATCCGCGAACGGATCACGCTCGATCACGTGATGGCGTCGGCGGCGATCCCGGTCTTCTTCCCGCCGGTCGCGATCGACGGCACGTTCTTCGGCGACGGCTGCGTGCGGATGGCGTACCCGATGAGCCCGGCGGTCCACCTCGGCGCGGACCGGATCGTGGCGGTGAGCGTGCGGCACCTGCGCTCGCCGAACGAGACGGCGGAGCGGGAGGTCCAGGAGAAGGCGGCCGAGATGCCGCTGTCGGAGATCGCTGGCGTGCTCCTCAACGCCGTGTTCCTCGACTCGGTGGACTCGGACCTCGAGCGGCTCGAGCGGCTGAACCGGACGCTCTCGCTCGTCCCGCGCGAGAAGCTCGAGAAGCTCGACGTGCGGCCGATCCCCGCGCTCGTGCTCCGGCCGACCCAGGACCTCGGCAAGCTCGCCGCCGACGAGTACGTCCGGTTCCCGCGGATGCTCCGGTACCTCCTGAAGGGCATCGGCGCCGCGGGCCACGCGGGCGAGGACCTCCTCTCGTACCTCGCGTTCGAGCCGACCTACGTGCGCAGGGTGATGGAGCTCGGCTACGACGACGCGATGGCCCGGCGCGACGAGATCGCGGACTTCTTCGGCGACCCGCCGCGCAAGCAGCTCGCGCGGGCGTAGCCGGGCGCCGGCGCCGCGCGCTACTCGAGCCGCGGCGTGAGCACCGGCGCCACCGTCCGCCACGCCGTCGCGAGGAGCACGACCGCGCCGCCCGCGACCGCCCACGGCCCCATCCGCTCGCCCGCCACGAGGAAGGTCCAGATGGGGTTCAGGACCGGCTCGATCAGGATGAGGAGCGAGGCCTCGATGGCGGGCGTCCCGGTGACGCCGCGCGAGAAGCACAGGTAGGCGAGCCCGAGCTGGAAGATGCCGAGGTAGAGGACGAGGCCGAGGTCGAGCCCCGTCGGCGCCGGGCCGCGCGACCAGAGCGGGAGGGTCGCGGCCGCCGCGATGGCGTTCCCCCAGGCGAGCGCCGCCGGGCCGCGCTCGCGCAGGAGCCGGAGCCCGACGATCGACAGCGCGAAGGCGCCCCCGGAGACGAGGGCGGTGAGGTTCCCGAGGGCCTGGCCGGGCGAGAGCTCGTCCACGAAGAACAGCCCGAGCCCGAGGCCGAAGATCGGGATCGCGAGGAGCTCGCCGCGCGTGGGCCGCTCGTCGAGGAGCCATGGCGAGAGGACGAGGACCCAGAGCGGCGCGGTGTCCTGGATGAAGATCGCGTTCGCCGCGGTCGTGAGCTTCGTCGCCACGACGAAGAGGACGACCGTCACGGCGTAGGCGCACCCGACGAGGAGGACCCGGCGGTCGGGCCGGGTGCGGGCGTCGCGGACGGCGAGGAACAGGAAGACGGCCGCGACGAGGGAGCGCGCGCCTGCGATCTGGACGGCGTCGAGACCGCAGGACTTGATGGCGGCGCCCGCGGTGGACCAGAGGACCGCCGCGGAGAGGAGGAGGAGCCGGCTCTTCAGCATCGGTGCGCGGAGTGTAGCAGCGACGCTACGCCGTCACCCACTCGCGCAGCACCGCGTCGATCTGCGCCTCGCTGAGCTCGCCCTTGTCGGCCATCTCCTTGATCCGCTTCGTGATGGCCTTGAGCTCGGTCTCGCCGAAGGTGATCCCCATCTCCCGGGCGCGGTACGCGATCGCGTGGCGACCGGTGAGCCGGCTCCCGAGGATGAGCCGGCGCGACAGGCCGAACGCCTCCGGCGGGATGACCTCGTACGACCCGGGGTTCGCCATCATCGACTTGAGGTGCATGCCGGCCTTGTGCGAGTAGGCGGTCTCGCCGGTGACGAAGTTGTTGAACGGGATCTCGACCCCGGTCACGCGCGCGACGAGCCGCTCGAGCTCGCGGAGCTGGCCGAGGCGGTACTTCTCCGCGACCGCCTGCGGCTCGATGGCGAACATCCGCGCGACGAAGCCGCCGAGCGAGGTGATGCCGACCCGCTCCCCGATCCCGAGCACCGAAACGTCGACGTGGGTCGCCCCCGCCGAGATCGCCTCGTAGGCGTTCGCGATGGCGCAGCCGGTGTCGTTGTGGCCGTGGAAGCCGATGTCGCACTTCACGGCCTTCCGGAGCTCGCGGACGAGCACGTACACCTGCCGCGGCGTCGCGATGCCGACCGTGTCGGCGACGCCGATCCGGTGGACCCCCATCCGCTCCGCCGCCTGGTGCACCTGGACGAGGTCCTGCACCTCCGAGCGGAACGCGTCCTCGGCGGAGAAGCGGACCTCGAGCCCGGCGGACAGGGCGAGCTCGATGGGCGGCCCCATCGCGTCGATGATCTGCTGGATCGACTTGCCGTGCGACGACTCGCGCAGGATGCGGCTCGTGGCGAAGAGGAGCCCGATGCCGCGCACGCCGGTGTCGAGCGCCGCGCGAACGTCGTCGAGCACGCAGCGCGAGTGGGTGATGACCTTCGCCCCGAGGCCGAGCTTCACGATGTGCGTCGCGTCCCGCTGCGACTGCGGGGAGGCGGCGGGGGAGGTGACCTCGACGTACTCGACGCCGAACGTGTCGAGCGCCCGCGCGATCTCGAGCTTGTCCTCGGTGCGGAAGTTCGCGCGCGCGAACTGCTCGCCCTCGCGGAGCGTCGTGTCGATGAGCTTCCAGGTGGGGGTCGGCATGTCAGCTCCCGGCCCCCGGCCGCTCCGCGGCCTCCGGCGGCTCCTCCGGCGCGGGGAGCGCGGGCACGTCGCAGACGAGGCCGCCCGAGGTCGGGTCGGTGCGGAACCCGTAGCGGGACAGGTACTCGGGCTGGAAGTACCCGGTCTCGAGCTTCGCCACGCCGCGCGCGGCGAGCCGCCGGAAGAACTCGTGCATCAGGCCGTTCGCCACCCCCTTCGCGCGGTGCTTGCGGGAGACGACGATCTTCTCCATGTGGGCGCGGTCGGTCGTCACCTGCCTGTAGAACAGGCCGCCGATGACGGTCTCGCGCGCATCGAGGCAGAGCAGGAACTCGTGATCGGTCGTGAAGTTCACCTGCAGGTTGGACTCGTGGAACATGTGCAGGAGGCGCGCCACCTCGCGCGGCGACACCGGGCCGCGGACGGTGAAGCGGTTGCCGTCCTCGTCCGCGAGCGCGACGACGACCTCGGTCACGTAGTGGCCGCCGTGCGGCATCGTGATGAGCGCCACCTGGTCGGTCGGGGCGAGGTAGCGGTAGGTGAGCCGGGCGAGGAAGTAGTCCTCGTCCGCCGTCGGCGGGATCGCGCCGCGGAGCGCCGCCACCGCCTCCTCGAGGTCGATCCCCCCCGCCGGCAGGTTCCGCGCCCGGAGCATGAGCCGGTCGAGCGCGGTCGCGAGCTCCTCGCGCGCGTTCGCGAAGACGGTCTTGCGGAAGAAGCGGATGCGCGTGTCGGGCCAGAGGTGCTCGAGCTCGGACAGGTGGTAGGTGTCCCACTGGTCCTGGAGCATCTTCCCCTGGGCCTCGACGGTGGCGGCGGGGTTCACGTCGAGCCAGCGCTGGAACCGCCGCGCGGCGAAGTGCACCCGCTTCGGCGTGAAGCCGCCGTCGCGCAGCCGCTCGAGGAAGGTCTCGATCGCGACCGCGCGCGGCGACTCCTGCGCGGCGTCGGAGAGGAGCCGGACGCCGCGCTCGAGCCCGAGCGCCTCGACCACCGCGGCGAGCAGCAGCTGCTCGTCGGCGTCGCCGCGGAGCTCCGGGCGCGACGCCTCGATGCGGGCCACGAACGCGCGCTCGAACCGCTCGAGCAGCTCGTCGAGGGTCGTGCACGGCGAGCGGTCGGAGATGGAGACGAGCCGCGCGCCGGAGTGGTAGTCGTGCGACGGCACGATGAACGCGGCCGGGGAGGGCTCGCGCAGCGCGAGCCGCCGGCCGGTCCGGTCCCAGAACCGGACGTGCCCCTCGAGCGCCGTCCAGGCGATGAAGGGCCAGAGCCCCTTGATCCGCTTCGGCTCGCCCTGCCGCACGAGGCGCGCCACCTGCCGCTCGACGGTGTCGCCCGGGATGAACTCCTCGGTGAAGATGCCCCACTCGGCGAAGTAGCCGCCGAACTGCTCGACGAGCGGCGGGACCGCGCCGGCGGCGAGAAGCCAGTTCACCTCCTGCCGCAGCTCGGCGAAGTTCATGTCGTCCGCGACGTTGATCGCGACGTCGAAGACCTCGTTCGCCCGCGTGTGGATGGAGAGCCGGTAGACGCTCTTCCCGTGCTGGCGCCCGAGGAGCGACACGGCCGCGCCGCCGGGCGGGATGTCGGCGAGCGAGAGGAGCACGCCGCGGCCGAGGAGGAAGACCGAGGCGCGGACGATGGTCGTGTCCTCGAGCGCCTGCAGCAGGTGGTGCTGCGCGGCGGGCGGGACGTTCGCGTCGAACGAGAGGACGTCCCTCCAGCCGTACTCCGCGCCGGTCTTCGGGTCGATCGCGAGCCGGAGGTTCGGCCCGATCCAGTTCGAGAACCCGCGGCGGAGCCGGTCGACCTCCTCGCCCGCGCGCGCCGAGATCTCCGCGTCGTCGTGGAGGGTGAGCCGGGCGAGCGGCACGCGCACCGGCGCGAACTGGAGCGGGTGGGCGATCGCCATGGCGGCGACGAGCCGCATCGCGCCCACGACGAGCCGGCGGTCGGAGGCGTCGCGCGGCGTCCGGAGCGCCTCGTTCGAGGCGAGGAAGGCGAGCAGGACGTCGACCTGCGCGTCGGTGATCCCGCGCTCGGGCAGCGACGCGAGATCCTCGTCGCGCAGCGCGAACGGCCCCATCCGGTCGAGGAAGCGCCGCAGCGTCTCGAGCGTCTCCCCGGGCTCCTCGTGGGGGAACAGCAGGCGGAAGGCGCGGCGGCGGGTCTCCTCGTCCGGCGCGTCGGCGGCGCGCCGCAGCACCGCGCGGCACCGGCCGGCGCGGTCGGGGCGGTCGGAGCGGACGCCCGCGTGGAGGTGCTCGAGCGCGAGGCGCGCCTCGGGCCGCTCGGCCCGGAGCAGCTCGCCGGCGGCGTGGATCGAGCGCATCGACGGCTCGCCCTCGAGGGTCCGCAGCAGGTCCCAGAGGCGGTCCGGCGAAGGCGCCTGCCACAGGCGCGGGTCGATGTGGACGTTGCTGCCGCCCTTGCGGCGGCGGGAGGTGAGCGACGCGAACGCCTCGTCGCCGACGAACCGCCGGAGGGCGTCGTTCCCGAGCCACAGCGACGGCCGCGAGAGGAGCGCCCCGAGGTCGAAGACGGTCCCCTCGAACTGGTAGGCGAGGTCGCCGATCCGCACCGCGCCGGGGGCCTCGGGCGTCGCGCCGGCGCGCAGCACCCGGTCGCCGGCGCGGAGCTCGCCGTCGCGCAGCGCCACCTCGTGCTGGAGCACCCCGATCTCGCGCAGCACCCAGTTCGGGATGCGCAGGAAGGCGCCGTCGAGCTGGAAGGCGAGGTGCTTCTGCTCGTACATGCGGTCGACGAGCTCCTTCCAGTTCTTCTCGACGACCTCCCGCTTGAAGGTGTGCTTGTGCGTGAGCTCCCCGTGCTCGAGGTCGAGCGCGCGCGGCAGGACCTGGAACCCGACCACGCGCTCGTACGGCGCGAGGAATCGGTTCGCGCTCGCCACGAGCGACGAGATGAGCTCGCGGAGCTGCTCCGGCGTGCGCCCCTCCACCTGCGCCGACCCCGGGTTCGGCCAGACGAGCAGCGTGTTGAACTCGCGGTGATCGCCGACGAGGAACGCCTGCGAGACCGCCTCGAAGTCGCGGAAGAGGTTCTCGACCCGCTGCGGCGCGATCGTCTGGCCCTGGCGGTTCTTGTAGATCTCCTTCTTGCGGCCGGTGATCCGGAAGTGGCCCGCGGGGTCGAGCGACACGAGGTCGCCCGTGTGGAACCAGCCGTCGGCGTCGTGCCCGGTGTCCTCGCGCCCCGGCTTGTAGTAGCCGGGCGACACGTACGAGCCGCGGATGAGGAGCTCGCCGTCGTCGGCGCGGCGGCACTCGATCCCGGGGAGCGGCTGGCCCACCGAGTCGTCGAGGTACTCGCCGGGCGGCGTCATGGTGATGCCGCCCGTCGCCTCGGTCATGCCGTAGCCGGAGCAGAGCTCCGTGCCCGCCGCGTGGAACGCGCGGAAGACCGCCGGGTCGAGGTAGCCGGCGGCGGAGAGGCCGTACCGGAGCCGCCCGCCGGTGATGGCCCGCAGGTGCGCCGTCACCTCGTCGGCGTCCTCCTCCGAGGAGGCCTCCCACGCGGCCGCCTCGTGCAGCTCCATCCACTTCTTCGGGACGGAGATGAACACGGTCGGCTTCACCTTCTTGAAGTCCTCGAGGAGCTGGGACTGCGCCGTCGAGCGGGCGAACACGTAGGTCGCGCCCCAGAACAGGGAGCCGGTCAGCTCGAGCCACCGTCCGAACGTGTGGTAGAGCGGCAGGTAGCAGAGGAAGACGTCGCCCTCGCTCACGTGCGGAAGGGCGAAGGCGCGGGCGAACCGCTTCGTCACGACGTTCTCGTGCGTGAAGACGATGCCCTTCGGCTTCCCGGTGGTGCCCGAGGTGTACATGACCGTCGCGACGTCGGTCGCCTTCACGCGGGAGGCCCGCTCCGCGCGCGCGCCGTCGTCGAACTCGGCGCCCTGGCTCACCATCTGGTCGAGCGAGAGGAGCCCGTTCCGCTCCGCGGTCGTCCGGGAGAACACGACGATCTGCTCGAGCTCAGGGAGGGCCGGGAGCGACGGCAGCACCTTCGCGACCTGCTCCTCGTCCGACGCGATGAGGACGGACGCGCCGGAGTGCTTCAGCATGTAGACGATCTGCTCGGCGACGGCGTTCGCCGGCAGCGGGAAGTCCACGATGCCGTTCGACAGGCAGGCGAGGTCGCAGAGCGCCGCCTCGAGGCAGTTCTCCGACAGGATCGCGACCTTGGCGTCGGGCGCGCCGCCGACGAGCCCGAGGACGCCGCGCGCGATGGCGCGGGTGCGCCGGGAGAGATCGGCGACGGTGAGCTCGCCGGACTCCTGGCCGAGCACGCGCAGCGCCACCGTCTTCGGGTCGGTCGTCTCGCGGGACCGCAGCAGCTCGCCGAACGCGTACTCCGCCTCGCGAACGATCCGGACGACGAGGGCGAGCCAGGGATCGACGTCGGGGCGCTCGAGCGCGGTGGTGAAGAGCCGGCGCCTGACCCCGTCGAGGAGCGCGAACAGCCCGCGGCGCGCGGGCGCCCGGAGCGCGGCGTCGCCGAGCTTCCGCAGGAGGAGCTCGGCGAGCGGACCGACCGCGGCGAGGTCGTCGGGGCGGACCGTGGAGAGCGCCTCGACCGTCGAGTCGACGGCGGCCGCGTCCGGACCGTCCGCGCGGGACCAGGCCTGCGCGAGGGCGGGGTAGGGCGACTCCGGCTTGACCTGGAACATGGGCGCAAGTAACCACGGACCGGCGTCCCTGTCGACGCGACGAGGTGGCCCCTGGTTGTACGGCCGGACGCGTCGCCGCGCACCCGGAACGGACGCTCGAACGGGCGGTGCCCTTCTCAGGCGAGCCGCGCGCGCGCGGCGGCCTCGGCGGCCCGGACGGTCGACGGGGGCAGGCCCGCCTGCGCCTCCTTCTCGCGCCGGAGCGTCTCCTCGCTCCCCCTGCGCATGATCGGCTTGTAGCTCACCGACATGACCCAGCTCGCGGCGAGCCCGGCGAGCGCGTCGGCCGCGGCGCCCGGCCCTCTCTCCCAGCGGAACATGGGGTTCCCCCTCGCACGGAGAAGCTAGGGTCGCCATCGTCGGGGCGTGAGGCGGACGGCGCGAGCCGGCGTGCGGGGCCCCGCGCTGGCGGCAGCCGCGGCGCTCGCGCTCGGCGCGTGC
>JAHWYA010000285.1 GCA_020028115.1 Anaeromyxobacter sp. | reverse complement strand
GCCACGGTGCACCGACTGTAGCACGCGGCGCGCGGGGCCCGAGCGGGTCGCGCCCCGGCGAGGAAGGCGCGCTACCGGCCGCCGCGGTGCGCCGCGAGCGCCGCCGCCATCACCTCGCGGAGCGCGACGCCGTGCTCCTTCGCGCGGGCGAGGCAGTCGTCGTGCTCGGGCTGCGCGCCGAGCTCGGCGCCGTCGAGGAGCGCCACCTTCACCCGCACCGGCCCGTACCGCGTCTCGACCGTCCGCACCTCGCGGCCGAGCACGTCCCGCTCGACCCGCCGCCGCCGGACGCCGAGCGTCGTCGTCTCGGCGAACAGGACACGCGTCACCGCGGCGCGCCGCGGCTCGTCGACGAGCGCCGAGACCATCACCGCGGGCCGCCCCTTCTTCATGGTGATGGGCGCCGCCCAGGCGTCGAGCGCGCCCTGCTCGAGCGCGGCGTCCACCGCGCGCGCGACGAGCTGTCCGGTCGCGTCGTCGAGGTTCGCCTCGAGCACCCACAGGTCGTCCGCCTCCGCGGGCTCCGCGAGCGTCGCGCGGAGCACGTTCGGCCGGTCCGGCCAGCTTCGCGTGCCGACGCCGTAGCCGACGCGGGTCGCGACGTGCGCGGGGAGCGGCCCCACCTCGGCGAGCTCGGCGAGGAGCGCCGCGCCCGTCGGCGTCACCGCCTCGCCGTTCGGCCCGCCCGGGCGGACGGGCTTCCCCGCGAGCAGCTCGACGACGGCCGGCGGAGGGATGGGGATCGGCCCGTGCGCGGAGCGGGCGAGGCCACGGCCGAGCTCCGGCGGCGCGGAGAGCACCCGCGGCCAGCCGAGGAGGTCGAGCGCCACGGCGGCGCCGCAGACGTCGACGATGGAGTCCACCGCGCCCACCTCGTGGAAGTGGATCTCCGCGAGCGGCACGCCGTGGACCTTCGCCTCCGCGCGGCCGATCCGCTCGAAGATCGCGCGCGCCGCGGCGCGGGCGCGCGGCGCGAGGCCCGAGGCGTCCACGAGGGCGAGGATCTCGGAGAGGCCGCGCCCCCTCCCCAGCCCCGCTCCGCGGGGCGACGGAATTCCGGGGACAAGGGAGTGCGGCTGCTCGCCCTCGACCACCACGTCGACGTGGGTCCCGGAGATGCCGCAGTCGGCCTTGCGCGTCACGGCGAGCCGCCAGCCCGCGACCCCGAGCGTGCGGAGCGCGGCCTCGAGGCGCGCCGGGTCGACGCCGAGGTCGATCGCCGCGGCGAGGAACATGTCGCCGGCGATCCCGCCGATCGGCTCGAGGAGGAGGAGCGGCATCCGGCGCGATCCTTACTCGCGGGCGACGAGCCCCGCCACGACGGCGGCGCCGAAGCCGTTGTCGATGTTCACCACGGTGACGTTCGGCGCGCAGGAGTTGAGCATCGTGAAGAGCGGCGCGAGGCCGCCGAGCGAGGCGCCGTAGCCGACGGACGTCGGGACGCCGATCACCGGCCGCCCGACGAGCCCGCCCACGACCGACGGCAGCGCCCCCTCCATCCCGGCCGCGACGATCACCGCCCGAGCCCGGTCGAGGTCCTCGCGGCGGGCGAGGACGCGGTGCAGCCCCGCGACGCCGACGTCGTAGACGCGGACGACCTCGATCCCCATCACGTCGAGGGTGACGGCGGCCTCCTCGCACACGGGGATGTCGGAGGTCCCCGCGCAGCAGACCGCGACCGGCCCGCGGGCGGGCACGTCCATCCGCCCGCGCCGCAGCGTGCGCGACACCGGGTCGTACACGGAGCCCTTCACCGCCCGGCGCGCCGGCCCGGCCCTCTCCGGCACGAGCCGGGTCACGAGGAGCGGCCCCTTCCGCGCGAGCTTCCGCGCGATCGCGGCGACCTGCGCCGCGGTCTTCGCCTCCGCGAGGATCACCTCGGGGAGGCCGACCCGGAGCGCCCGGTGCGTGTCGAGCGTCGCGACGTCGCCGAGCCGCTCGTAGGGCGCGCCCTTGAGCCGCTTCACCGCGTCGTCGAGGGAGGTGTCGCCCCTGCGCACGGCGCCGAGGAGCCGTCGCAGCGTCGTCTCGTCCATCCCGGGTGTCTACCGCACCTCGAGGTGCGAGAGGAGCTTCGCGATCCGGCCCGGCTCGGGCATGACGAGGATGAGCCCCTCGAGGGCCGCGCCGGTGTCCTCCGCCCACGCCGAGAACCGGGTGGCGAGCGCGACCGAGCCCGCGTGGGCCACGAGCCGCTCGACGCACGCGCGACCGTTGCCGCGCGCGAAGGTGGGGACCGACAGGAGGAGCTTCTCCCGCACGAGCGTCCCGACCGCGGAGACGAACGCCGACCCGACGATGTTGCCCGACTCCATGAGCGCGCTCTCCGCGAGGCCCTCCCAGCGGTCCGCCGGCGGGTAGCCGAGCAGCGAGGCGAGGTTCTCCGCGTCGGGCTCGGGCAGGGCGAGGAGGAGGTCGCCGGTGAGCGGCCCCTCGAGCTTCACGCCGACCGCGACGAGGTCCTGGCCGAGGCCGCCGAGGAACGACGCGATCGCGCCAGGACCCGCCCCCACCCACGCCTCGGGGACGTCCATCTCGAAGCGCCGCCGCGCGAGCTTCCCGAGCGCGGTGATCGCCTGGCCGCAACCGATGGACGCGAGCTCCTGGAGGGCGTCCACCTCGCGTGGTCCGAAGGTGGTCACGCGACGAGCAATCTCTGGACGTCGAGGATGAAGACCGGCCGCCCGTTGCCGAGCACCGTCACCGCCGACAGCCCGGCGACGGAGTCGAGCGGAGCGCCGAGCGGCTTCAGCACCGCCTCGTGCTGGCCGATGAGGGCGTCGACGGCGAGGCCGATCCGCCCGTCGGCCGCGTCGGCGACGACGATCGCGCGCTCGTCGCGGCCCGCCCCGACGAACCCGAGCAGCCGGTCGAGATCGTGCACGGGGACGAGCTCGCCGTCGTAGGACAGGACGGGCGCGCCGCGGCTGCGGTCGAGGCGCGACATCTCGACCTGCGCGGCGCCGTGCACCTTCGCGATCGGGAGCCCGAGCACCTCGTCGGCGACGCGCACGAGGAGCACCGGCTGGACGGCGACCGTGAGGGGGAGCCGCAGGGTCACGCGCGAGCCGACGCCCCGCGACGACTCGATCTCGAGCGCGCCGCCCACCGCCTCGACCGTCCGCTTCACGGCGTCGAGCCCCACGCCGCGGCCCGAGACGTCGGTGACGGTCTCGGCGGTCGAGACCCCGGGCAGGCAGGCGAGGAGGAGCGCCTCGCGGTCGCCGAGCGCCGCCGCCTGCTCGGGGGTGAGCGCGCCGCGCGCGACCGCGGCGGCGCGGAGCCGGGCGGGATCCATCCCCTTGCCGTCGTCGGCCACCTCGAGGATCACCCGGTCGCGATCGCGCCGGGCGAACACGGTGATGCGGCCCGTCGCGGGCTTCCCGGCGAGGAGGCGCAGGTGCGGCGCCTCGATCCCGTGGTCCACCGCGTTGCGGAGCACGTGGACGAGCGGGTCGGAGAGCTCCTCGAGGATCGCGCGGTCGAGCTCGATCTCGGCGCCCTTCACCTCGACCTCGATCTGCTTGCCGAGCTTGCGCGCGACGTCGCGCGCCGCGCGCGGCAGCCGCTCGGTGACGAGGGCGAGCGGCGTCATCCGCACCGTCATCACCTTGTCGTGGAGGTCCTTCACGATCGCGTGGAGCCGGTCGACCCCCTCGTCGAGCGCGGCGCGGTCGTCGCGCGGCAGCCCGCGCCCGACCTCGCGGATCCGCGCGGTCGCGAGGATGAGCTCGCCCACGGCGTCGAGGAAGCCGTCCAGGATCTCGGTCCGCACGCGGACGGTCCGGGCCGGCTCGGCGGCGGGCGCGGCGGCGTCGCGGGCGGGCGCAACGGCGGTCGGCGCCTCCTGCTCGGGCTCGGCCTCGTGGAGCGCGACGGCGGCGATGTCCGAGATCTGCGCGAGGGCGCGCTCGACGGCCTGGAGCGTCTCGCCGGTGTCGAGCTGGACCTGGAGCTTCTTGCCGGGGATGCGGCCCGCCTTCAGCTCCTCGACCGAGGGGCTCGACCGGCCGACGCCGCCGAGCCCCGCGAGCTTCTTCACGACGAGGAAGGCGCGGACGGCCGGCACGGGGCAGCTCCCCGCGATCTCGACGTCCACGACCACGCGGCGGCTCCCGGGGCGCGGCGGCTCCAGCCGCGGCTCCGCCCCGCCTTCCGGCGGCCGCACCTCGGCGGCCCGCGCGGGCTCCGGCGGCGCGG